>NZ_CP028904.1 GCF_001639105.2 Azospirillum humicireducens | reverse complement strand
GCACTTTATGACACAGTAGAATTAGAGAGGCATACCCGTCCGAAAACCGACGCAGCTGATCGGAAAATGACCTTAGCACGTATAGACAAGCGACGTTAAGCGGTGTAGGAACCCGCCTTGTGGTGAGTGCGCGCTCACCGAAATTCGCCGCTCAGTCAACGGAAGATCGCCAGTTATGGCTCCACGCCTTGATAGCCATAGCCGTCGGCGCGCGATCCTTGATGCCGCCCTACCTGTGTTCGCACAGAAGGGCTTTGCCGCGACCACCACCAAGGAGATCGCGCAGGCCGCCGGGGTGTCGGAGGCGCTGATCTTCAAGCATTTTCCGTCCAAGGCCTTGCTGTACGAATCGATCTTCCTCAGCTGCATCGACGGCGACCCGGAATATGAGCGACTGGTCGCCTTGCGGCCGGGTACCGATACGCTGGTGCAGATGATCCAGGCGCTGGTGAACTACTTCCTGATCGACCTGCCGACCGATCCGAGCGAACGCGCCCGCCAACGCCTGTCGATCATCAGCCTGCTGGAGGACGGCGAGTTCATGCGGCAGATCTTCGAGGGCATACGCAGCCGCTTCCTGCCCTGCTTCGCCGCCTCCATCGAGGCCGCCATCGCCGCCGGCGACCTGGTGCCGGGACCGATCGATGCGGAGAACAGCTTCTGGCTCGCCGAACACCTGTGCGAGATGATGGCGACCGTCTGCCTGTCGGGTGGAATGATCGTCCCCTACCCTTGCGGCCGTTCCGAACTTGCGCGCCAGACCATCTGGTTCATCCTGCGCGGGCTCGGACTCAGCGACACGACCATCGCCGCGCAGGAACGGGGCGGACGCTTTCCGTCCGTGCCTTCCCGATCACCGCCTGCCCCATTCCCGCCTGCTGGCGGGCCCGACAATGTCCACCCCACACCCGAGAGAGCGGAGTAGCCGATCGTGACCCTGGACCATTCGCCAAAGACCGAGACGTCGTTCGGCCACCCGGCGTCCGAGCCGGGTCGCGGTTCTCCTCCCCCGCCCCCCGGCTCGCCCCGGAAGCCGGTCACCCGCGGGCGGCTGACCGTGCGCATCATCATCATGCTGGTGGTGCTGGGGCTGCTGGGGGCGGCGCTGTACGGCTTCAACACCTTCCGCGCCAAGGCCATCGCCGACTTCTTCGCCAACAACAAGCCTCCGCCCACCCCGGTGGCGCTGGCGGAGGCGACGGTGCAGACCGTACCGAAATACCTGCCCGCCATCGGCACGCTTCAGGCGGCCCGTCAGGTGACGGTCGCGCCCGAAGTCGCGGGCAGGGTCGATCGCATTCCCTTCGAATCGGGTGCCCGCGTCAAGGCCGGCGATCCGCTGGTGCAGCTCAACGACGCCACCGAGCAGGCCGACCTGCTGGCCCAGCGCGCCCAGGCGCGTCTGGCAGAGCTGAATCTTGAACGCTACCGCGACCTGCGCCGCAGCCAGGCCACGCCCCAGAGCAACGTCGACCAGTATCAGGCGCAGCTCGACGAGATCAACGCCAACATGAAGCGCACGACCGCCCTGATCGGCCAGAAGCTGATCAAGGCGCCGTTCGACGGCGACCTCGGCATTCGGCAGGTGAACGTCGGCGATTACGTCAATCCCGGCGCTACCATCGTCACACTGACCGACCTGTCCCAGCTCTACATCAACTTCACCCTTCCGGAGCAGGCTTTTCCCAAGCTGTCCGTCGGTCAGGAGGTGCTGATCAATGTCGACGCCCTGCCCGGCCGCGATTTCGGCGCGAAGATCACCACCATCGAGCCGCAGGTCAGTGCCGACACCCGCGCGGTGAAGGTGCAGGCGACCATGGACAACCGCGAGCGCCTGCTGCGGCCGGGCATGTTCGCCAACGTCCGCGTCGTGCTGCCGCCGCAGCCCAACACCGTGACCGTGCCGGAAACCGCGGTGGACTACACCGTCTATGGCGATTCCGTCTTGGTGGCCGTCCAGGGGAAGACCCCCGACGGCAAGGAGCAGCTGGTGGTGGAGCGCAAGTCGGTGAAGACCGGGGACCGGCTCGCCAACCGGGTGGAGATCCGCAGCGGCATCAACCCCGGCGACCGCGTCGTGGTGTCCGGCCAGATGAAGCTCGCCAACGGCGCCGCCGTCGTCCCGGCCGAGAACAACCCGCTGACCCCGCCGCAGTCCCTGCCGCAGAACTGAGGCCGATGCCATGGGCAATTTCACCGACATCTTCATCCGCCGGCCCATCCTGTCAGTCGTGGTCAGCCTGCTGATCCTGCTGGTCGGGGCCCGTGCGATGCTGGAACTGCCGATCCGGCAGTATCCTCAGTTGCAGAACACGGTCATCACCGTGACCACCAGCTATCCCGGCGCCTCGCCCGAACTGATGCAGGGCTTCATCGCCACGCCGATCGAACAGGCGGTGGCGACGGCGGAGGGGCTCGATTACCTGACCTCCTCCTCCACCCAGGGGCAGAGCGTCGTTACTGCTTATGTCCGGCTGAACTTCGATCCCAACGTCGCGATGACCGACGTCATGGCGAAGGTCAACCAGGTCAAATACCAGCTCCCGCGCGAGGCCAACGACCCGATCATCCTGAAGTCGACCGGCGAGACGACCTCCATCCTCTATATGGGCTTCTCCAGCCCTGACCTGTCGGGGGCGGCGATCTCCGACTATCTGACCCGCGTGGTCCAGCCGGTGCTGTCCACGGTTGAAGGCGTGGCGCGCGCCCAGATCCTGGGCGGCCAGACCTTCGCCATGCGCCTCTGGCTGGACCCGGTCAAGATGGCGGCGCGCAACATCTCGCCAGCCGACGTCTCGGCGGCGATCACCGCCAACAACTACCAGTCGGCGCCCGGCCAGACCAAGGGCGTCTTCGTCATCTCCAACATCACCGCCAACACCGGGCTGACCGACGTCGAGCAGTTCCGCGACATGGTGGTGAAGGCGAAGGACGGGGCGCTGGTGCGCATGCGCGACATCGCCACCGTCGAACTCAGCTCCAAGAGCTTCGACGCCAGCGTGGCGATGAACGGGCAGCAGGCGATCTTCATCGGTGTCGACAGCACCCCGACCGGCAACCCGCTGAACATCGTCGCCGACATCCGCAAGATGGAGCCGGACCTGCGGCGCAACCTGCCGCCGGGCATGAAGATGGAGATCGTCTATGACAGCACCCGCTTCATCCAGGCCTCCATCGACGAGGTGGTGAAGACGCTGGTCGAGGCGGTCGCCATCGTCATCGTCGTCATCTTCCTCTTCCTCGGGTCCTTCCGGTCGGTGCTGATCCCGATCGTCACCATCCCACTCTCCATCGTCGGCGCCGCCACCTTCATGCTGGCGCTGGGCTTCTCGCTGAACCTGCTGACGCTGCTGGCGATGGTGCTCGCCATCGGCCTCGTGGTGGACGACGCCATCGTCGTCGTGGAGAACATCCACCGGCACATCGAGCACGGAAAATCGGCGGTCGCCGCCTCGCTCATCGGCGCCCGCGAAATCATCGGGCCGGTCATCTCGATGACCATCACGCTGGCGGCGGTCTATGCGCCCATCGGCCTGCTGGGCGGCCTGACCGGCGCCCTGTTCCGCGAGTTCGCCTTCACGCTCGCCGCGTCGGTGATCGTATCGGGCATCGTGGCACTGACGCTGTCGCCGATGATGTGCTCGGTCATCCTCAAGGAAGGCGGAAACCAGGGCGGTTTCGCGGCCTTCCTCGACCGCCAGTTCGAAAAGCTGGCGGACTGGTACGAACGCCGGCTGCACGGCACGCTGGACTACCGGGCGGCCACGCTGCTGTTCGCCGTCGGCATCCTGGCCAGCGTCGGCTACCTGTTCGCCAACACCATGGCGGAACTGGCGCCGGAAGAGGATCAGGGCATCCTGTTCGGCATCTCCAAGGCGCCGCAATACGCCAACCTCGACTATATCGACAGCTTCGGCAAACAGATCGACGAGACCTTCGCCAGCTTCCCCGAGACCGACACCCGCTTCGTGCTGACCGGTGTGCCCACCCTCAATCAGGGCTTCGCCGGCATGATCCTGAAGCCGTGGGACGAGCGCAAGCGGTCGGCCAAGGAACTGCAGCCGCTGGCCCAGGCGGAGCTGAGCAAGGTGACGGGCATCAACGTGTTCCTGGTGTCGCCCCCTGCCCTGCCCGGTTCCACCGGCGGTCTGCCGGTGCAGATGGTGATCTCCAGCCCCGGCGATTACCGGACCATCTACGACGCCATCGAGCGGATCAAGGACGCCGCCGCCAAGAGCGGCATGTTCATCATCACCGACAGCGACCTGCAATATGACAGCCCGGTCGTCCGGCTGAAGATCGACCGTGCCAAGGCGGCCGACCTCGGCCTGACCATGCAGTCGGTGTCGAGCACTCTGTCGGTGCTGGTCGGCGGCAACTACGTCAATCGCTTCAACCTGAACGGCCGCTCCTACGAGGTCATCCCGCAGGTGCCGCGGGCCGACCGCCTGACGCCGGAATCGCTGACCAACTACTATGTCACCTCCGGGTCGGGCGCCCAGATTCCGCTGTCGACCGTGGTGTCGGTGGAGACGGCGGTGGAGCCCAACGCGCTGAACAAGTACAACCAGCTGCCGTCGGCCACCTTCTCCGCCGTGCCGATGCCGGGCGTTTCCATGGGCCAGGTCGTCGACTTCCTGGAGGAGCAGGCGCGCATCCACCTGCCGGCCGGCTTCAACCACGCCTACCTGTCGGAATCACGCCAGTTCGTGACGGAAGGCAACCAGTTGATGGTCACTTTCGCCTTCGCATTGGTCGTCATCTATCTGGTGTTGGCGGCGCAGTTCGAATCGCTGCGCGACCCGCTGGTGATCCTGGTGTCGGTGCCGATGTCGATCTGCGGCGCGCTGCTGCCGCTGTTCTTCGGCCTCGCCACCATGAACATCTACACCCAGGTGGGTCTGGTGACGCTGATCGGCCTGATCTCCAAGCACGGCATCCTGCTGGTGGAGTTCGCCCGCGAGATGCAGCTGAACGAGGGCGTGGACCGCCGCACCGCGATCGAGCACGCGGCCCGCGTCCGCCTGCGCCCGATTCTGATGACCACCGCGGCGATGGTGGTCGGCCTGCTGCCGCTGCTGACCGCCGCGGGGGCCGGGGCCGCCAGCCGCTTCTCCATCGGTCTGGTCATCGTGGCCGGCATGCTGATCGGCACGCTGTTCACGCTGTTCGTTCTGCCGGCGGTCTACACCCTGCTGGCCAAGGACCACTACGCCGCCTCGCGCTCCAACCGGGCTGAGGAACTGCGCAGCATGACCTGATGCGCCATCGGTCCGCATTTGGATGAAAGGAAAAGGCCCCTTCCCCACCGGGAGGGGCCAATCCTTTTTGAACCGCCCCTATGCCAGATCGGAAAAATCAGGCGCGCCCCCCACAAATAGATTATCCGCCAGGATCAGATCCGACCTCTCGCAGAGCCATCAGACACCCGCTTGAATACATGCCACTGATTACGGCATTCGAAAATTGTGAATATTCAGTGTGTGCGAAATTATATAAGCGCACTCGATCTCCTTACGCCAGTTTTGATCAATTTTCGTTGATCGTCTGGATCGTCGACATGGAGAATATCCCCGCAATGAACAGCAACAGCGCCGAGCGAGCAATTTGCACTCGACCTTCTCCCAGGAGCAAAACCGAGGCTCAGGGCAGAATGATACTCGGCACCGGCTCAACATCATCCACATGGACTATTTGCGTCTTTGATCATCCGCTTTACGTTTAAAATGACGGAAGACGCTCAAGCGTTGTCACGGGAACGGTGGCCGCTCGGCATCGTGAAGTCGACGGCGGCTTACGTAGGCGATGACGAACTGAGGACGCGCAGCGCCAGCATCTCATACCGGCGAGCGGAAGCGCTGTCTCACGACTTTGGTGCGCAACTTGGCGTGCTGACAGAATTGGCCCTGTCCGTTCGGTGATCAGGCGACCTTGCGGGAGACTGGCATTCCCAAGCTGGTCATGATGTTCATGATCTTGCAGCCGACGGCGTCCTCCACATTCTGGGTCGGCAGAGTCCGGGCGCGGAGGCTCCGGCCGATCAGCGGCTTGTGCCTCAACATCGCCACCTCGCCCAAGAACCGCAGTCCGTATTGGACCACCCGCTGCCAGCAGTGCCGACCACGCTGTGTGGGAGCGCGCGGGGCGGGATGATCACTTCCGCGTCAGAACTGTGGGCGGTCACCGACCCATCCGCCCTGGCCAGCGCCGACGCGACTGCCAGGTCGGCGCTGCGCCGGGAAAACGTCGTGTGATCGGGAATCGGAAGCATGCCCGAAAGCCACGTCCGGCGGCCGTGTCACTCGACTGACGAACGCCGCGCTTTGCCGCTTTCCTTGATGGCAGGCGCGACTTTGATGCAACTTGATACAAAGGGAGCGCTACCATCAATCTTGACCTATACTCATCAACACGGTAACGCTCAGCCCAAGGCAACAAACGGGGGCAGGGGCATGCTGGGTGAAGACGTCAAGCGACTCCGGGAGCAGAAGGGAATGCTCCAAGCCGAGTTCGCGCAATGGCTCAACGTGGGCTTGGGACGGCGCTACGACGGCCCGAAGATTAGCCGCTGGGAAGGAAATCGAGAAAAGATCCCAGAAGCCGTCCTGCGCTTTCTCCTCCGCGAACAGGCAGGGCCGGACGCACAGCATGGCCCGGCTTACGTCGTCGCCTGCACCAACAACAAGGGCGGCGTCGGCAAGACGACGACCTCGGTGAACCTCGGGAGCGTCCTGGCTGCCCAGGGCAACCGGGTGCTGGTGATCGACGCCGACCCGCAGGCCCACGCGACGGCCAACCTGGGTCTCGACACTCCCGACTACGAGCAGGAGGTAAAGAAATCGCTGCCGCATGTGCTGCGCGATCAAGTCACCCTGCGTGAAGTCATCGTGCCGGTGCGCCCGTCCGGCCTGGAAGTCGTGCCCTCATGCCTCGGCCTCAGTTTTGTTGAGAATGACCTGATCTCCGACAGCAGCGGTCCGCTGGCGATGCGCGAGAAGATCGTGGAAGTTAAGGACAACTACGACTTCATCATCATCGACTGCCCGCCCAACTTGGGGCAGATGACGACCAATGCGCTGCTCGCCTGCCATGGCGTTGTCATACCGACGCAGACCGAGTACCTAGCCTCGCTCGGCATGGAGAAACTCCTGGCTTCGATCGCCAAGATCAAGCGGCGTTTCGTTTCGGAGTTTCAGATCCTCGGCATCCTGCCAACCATGCACGACGTGCGCCTCCACCAGCACCAAGTCGTTCTGGAACACCTACACACTACCTTCGGCAATAATCTACGGATCTTCCCGCCGATCCCGCGTGCGACCGTGCACGGTGAGGCGGCGCTTGCCGGCCGCGCGGCCTTCGAGGCTGAGCCGGATGCGCCAGGTGCCTCCAACCTGCGCGTCCTCGTCGACACCCTTGTCACGGAACGCAAGAAGCGCCTGGAGGTCATCAATGCCGCGTAACTCACTCCGCGCGGAAAGCCGTCTTGGCAAAGGCGCTGGCGGATCGGCGGTCAGCAGCATTTCGGCCCTTTTCGCCGCGCCAGACACCGATTTCCCGATCATCACCCCGGACATCGGCAACATTGAGGACAACCCGCACCAGCCCCGCTCGGTGATGGACGAGGAGGCCTTCGAGATACTGAAGGCGTCCATTGCGGAGTACGGCCTGCAGCAGCCGATCGGCGTCCTGCAGATCAACCCGATGCGCTTCCGCCTCGTCTACGGGTCGCGGCGCCTGCGGGCCATGCGTGAACTCGGTAATGGCACCATCCCGTGCCGGGTGGTGGCGAACCTCGACGGCGCCAGCGAGGAGAAGATCGCCGAGATCAGCGGCCGCGCTGAAGAGATCGCGCTGTTCGAGAACCTCCACCGCGACGACTTGGACATCTTCGACGAGGCGGAGGCGATTCGCGGACTGAAGGAGCGCCACGGGCTGCGCTACAACAAGATAGCGATGATGATCCGGAAAGATCCGGCGGAACTCTCGCGCATGGTCTCCGTTCTGACCATCCCCGAAGACATCAAGGCGGAGGCCCGCACCCTCAAGCCTGCGCGATACCGTCTCTTCGAAATTGCCGGCGCCGGCGACGAAGCCCGGCAGCGCGCGCTCTGGAATGCGCTCAAGGCACAGATGACCGGCGCGTCGCGCTCTACCTCCGCCAACCTTTCCGATAAGGGCGAGGCGGACGACGAGCCAGCTTCCCCGCGCGAGCGGCGCAACCGGATCGCCATCCCCAGCCTGCTGCCGCAGCGCCACGCCCGGCACATCCACCATGCCCACGAGGTGTTGGCCGGACTCCGCGCAGAACCCCGTCCACTCAGCGACGAAGACCGGCGCCGGCTGGAGGACATGCGCGAAGCGATCGAGGTCATCCTTGCCGGATCGCGCTGACCGGACAGGCGGGCGCGGAACCGGACGCGCCCGCCAGAAAAATTGAGAATTCTCAATTTTATTGACGATCACGCGGCCATCCGAACGCCGCTGAAACAGCCATAGACCACTGAGCGCAGCACCGGCTTCACCTTCCCCTGGTGCTGGCGTCCCCCTTCTAGGCCACGATCACGGCGCCGTCGCCGTGATCGACCCGGTCGACCGTTCCCGTCATGGCTACGCCGTTCACGCGCACAAAGGCCGTCTGCCCCACTCTGTAGTTGGCGGCCTCCTCCAACTCGAAGATGGCGTGATCCGCGCCAATGCAGCGGCCGCAGGCCGGCGCTCTATTCAAAGATCCCGCGAGCGGAGCTGGGGTGTAGCGGTCGTTTGGCATCGCAGCGCCGGCACGATGCGGATGGTTCCAGCCACGGTCGATCTCCCTGGGTTCTTGCTCCTGCGAGCCATATGCGAAAATCTGCGATGGTCACAAGGACCGATGTCGGTCGATGGTTGACGTCGGGCAGAGCAGGAGCCTCGGAACAAGGAGAGGCCTGTCTCGGCCGGTGCGTGCCGCACCATGGCGCCGATGGCAACGGTCAGGGCGCCGGTGCCGCGATCAGTGCGGCGGTCGTGGCGGCTTCCCGATCCTTCCACAGTTTCAATGGCGCACCCTCATAGACGACGATCTCGGCCCATCAGCAAGCCTACATCGTCATGGTGGCCACCAACAGGATGAGAACCTTCTTCACAGCGGCGTGTCTCCGGATGCGATGAGGTTTCCCGGCCAGATAACCCCGTGCCCGTCCAGCCCCCAGGACGCTCACCCGCACAAAGTGAGCGGCGCCCCGCCGCCCTCTCCGATCACCCTGCGCTTGGGGCGCTATCATATAAATCCGGTTCGTAGTGCGGAACGTCAGCTCAGCCGATATGGAGATGGGCTCCGCCGCCACGGGTAGCTGGTGAGGGAGCGTAGGCGCTCCGGCATTGCGATGAGGGCGTTCCAGGCGTTACAGCAGGCTTGGACGACGGCGAGGTAGCCATCCAGAAGCCGGTGGAACAGGACGCGCTCGCGCAGGTAGAGCCCAGACGCGCTCGACAGGCTTCAACTCAGGACTGCAGGGCGGCAGCGGCACCTGCGTGACGTTGTCCGGCGCACCCAGCTCCCGACCTCCGTGCCACCCCACCTGGCCGAGCACGAGCACGGTCTGAACGTCCCGCTCCAGGCTCCGGCAGAAGCCGTCCAAGAACACGCTCATCGCGGCAGTGGAGAGGGTCGCCATGAACCGCCAAGCCCTGCGCGACGCGGTAGCACGCTACAACTCGGAAGGCGTAGCCGGGCTCTACGACCGCCCGCTGCCCGGCCGGCTGGCAACCGCGCATTCAGAGCGACGACTTCAACTCTGATCCAGGAGGAAGCCCGCACCGGCCAGAAGGACGGCCCCTAGAGGTTGTTGATGTACAGCATCTACCTACCCTGGTTGTGCGACAAGCATTTCACATCGGCCTACCTCTACGCCGCCGTCTGCCCAGCCAGTGGCGCCGATTTCGCGCTGGTTATGCCGACCGTTTCCACCACCGCCATGAGCCTGTTCCTGGACGGCTTCTCCCGAAGCCTGGAGCCGGACGTCCAGGCGCTGGTCGTGCCGGACAACATCACGCTGGTGCCGTTGCCGCCCTACAGCCCCGAACTGAACCCAGTCGAGCGCGTCTGGCTGTGCCTGCGCGAGCGCTTCCTCTCCCACCGGATCCAGGACAACTACAACGCAGTCGTCAAGGCCTGCTGTGACGCCTGGAACGCCCTCACAGGCCTGCTGACCGCAATTCCACTCCCCGCCGGCAACTTGACAACACCTGCGCAGGAGTTCCGTTCCAGCACCGTAAAACAAAAAGACGCGGCCCAGGATGCCGCCAACGGGTTCATTGACGGAACGACGACGACCATGGATGGGAGCGCGACCCGGCGTACCGACGGATTGATGCGTCTGGCGGTCCAGCATCACAATGCGGGACAAACCGAGCGGGCTGAGCGATTCTATCGCGAAATCCTGCGCATTGACCCGACGCATGGCGATGCCGCCCATCTGCTGGGTCATATCGCCCTACAGGATGGGCGGCGGACCGATGCCACCCGTCTGTTCGACACCGCAGCGCGGTCCAATGCGTTGATCGGCTCCTACCATCTGGCGCTGGGGCAAACATTGTTGGAGGAGGGGCAAGTGACCGCCGCCCTCCCCAGTGCCCGCCATGCACTGGCGGTGGATCCCGGCGATGCCGACGCACTGTGCTTAATGGGGGCTGTTGCCGGACGGCAGGCGCGGCCAGTGGTAGCGCTGCGTTGCTACCGTGCCGCGGCGCGTCTGGTGCCCGGTGCGCCTGAACCGCGGCTCGGCATGGGCCGTGCGCTTGAGGAACTGCGACAGCCCGGCGCAGCCATCGGCTGTTACCGTCTGGCGGCGAGACTGCGGCCCAAGGATGCCGCCACCCGCGTCACGCTGGCCAATGCCCTGCGCCGCTGGGGCGCAGTGACCGAGGCCGCTGTGGTTTATCGGGAAGCCATCGAACTCGGTGCCAAGAGCGGGTCAGTCTGGGCCAGTTTGGGAGCCGTGCTTCAGGTATTGGGCCGGCCCGCCGAGGCGGAAAATGCCTATGCCGAGGCACTCCGGCGTCAGCCCGACCATGCCGAGACCCGCAACAATCTTGGATTGCTGCTGCATTCGTTGGGGCGCCATGGGCAAGCGCAGGAGCGGTTCCGTGCCGCGCTTGTGATCGATCCATTCCATGTACCGGCGCTCGTTAATCTGGGGTTGGCGGTCTCCGCGCTCGGGGATAAAGGCAGTGCCGAGCGCTGGCAGCGCCGTGCAGTTGTCAGCAATCCGTACCAAGCGGAGGCCTGGAACAATCTCGGCAACACCTGCAAGGCGCAGGCGCGGCGGGAGGAGGCAGAGGCCTGCTGGAAGCGTGCGCTCGCGTTGAACCCTGCCTTCGCCGATGCGCTGGGCAATCTCGGCGGCAACCTGTCGGACCAGGAGGCCTTCAATTCAGCAATGGTGCAGATTCGCCGCGCCATCCGCTTGATGCCCGGCCATGCACCACTGCATGCCGTGCTGGCTTATGCACTGAACGGCGCTCAAAGTCCGGTCGAAGCCGATGCCGCCTGCCGCAGAGCCCTGGCACTGGCGCCGTCGTTGGCCGACCCGCTCTGCACCCTGGGCTTGGCGGAACAGCGGCAGGGGCGCACCGACGCCGGCCGCTGGTTCGAGCGCGCGATCGTCGCCGCACCCGGCCATGCGCTGGCCCGTTTCAACCGCGGTCTGCTGTCGCTGGAACGCGGCGCGCTGAACGCCGGCTGGGCCGACTACGCCTTCCGTTTCAAAGCCGGCCGCGTCCGTCCGGAGCGGCGCTTCACCATTCCCGAATGGAAGGGCGAGCCGCTGGCCGGCAAGCGTCTGTTCATCTGGCGCGAGCAGGGGGTGGGCGACGAGTTCCTGTTCGCGTCCTGCTATCCCGACTTGATCAAGATGGCGGGGCATGTGGTGATCGAGTGCGAACGCCGACTGGTGCCGCTCTTCGCACGCTCCTTCCCCAAGGCGACCCTGCGGGCCGAGCAGCCGCACTGCGGGTTGACAGAAGCCGAGACGGTCGATTGCGACTATCACATCCCGGCCGGCTCGGTCCCCCGTTTGCTGCGGGAACGGCTGTCGGCTTTCCCGACGCGGTCCTGCTGGCTGTTCGCCGAAGGCAGTCGCATCGCCGACTGGCGCGAGCGGTTGGACGGCACGGGCGACAACCTGCGTGTCGGCATAAGCTGGCGCAGCCAACTGATGACCGCCGACCGCCGCAGCGCCTATCTGCCGCTGGAGTCCTGGGGAGCGGTCTTCTCGGTGCCCGGCATCGCCTTCGTGAACCTGCAATATGACGAGTGCCAGCACGAAATCCTGGCGGCGGAACGCCGGTTCGGGAAGCCGATCTATGGCTGGACCGGGCTGGATCTGCGCGACGATTTCGAAGAGACGGCATCACTGGTCTCTGCACTCGATCTCGTGATCGCGCCGGCGAACTCGGTGGCGGAGCTTGCCGGTGCGCTGGGCGTCCCGGTCTGGCGTTTCGGCCATCGCGACTGGACGCAGCTCGGCACTGCCGGTCGACCCTGGTACCCGTCGATGCGCCTGTTTCAGCCGCTGGCCTCTCAGGGGCTCGAACAGGCGCTTGAGCGTATTGCGGTGGAGTTGAGTCGGGTCGCCGCCAACTGACTGTTACATCAGCCGCGGCGGCTGATCGCCGTCCTCGTCGAAGCCGCGATCGGACTGCGGCAGGCGGAAAGCCGCGGCGAAGATACGGTCGGCGAGGCCGGGCGGCGGGCGATCCTCCGACCGGCCGAGCGCCAGTTCCATCGTCACCATCTCGTCCAGCATCGCCTGCGCCTTGACCGAACGCAGAAGAAGGCGCCGCGCATCCCGGGCCGCATCGGCGGGCCAGAGTGCGAGGTCGCCCCCGTGGCGATCGAGCTGATCGCGAAACTCCTCATCCGTCATCGAATGAATCCCTGGCCGCCTGCGCACTGGCGCGCAGCAGCAGCCGGAGCTGCTGGCGCGCACGTTTCAAAAGAGATTCTACAGCACCTATGCTGATTTGCATAACGCTCGCGATGTCGGCGTTGCTTAAATTCTCGTAATAAAACAACGTCACCGCGGCGCGCTGCTGCGGGGTCAGCTTGTTCTGGGCATCCAGGAGGCGGGCGGCGACCTGCCGGCGGTGGATGGTGCTCACCGCGTCGGGCGCGGCGTCCGACGGTTCCGCCACCGCATCCAGATCCTGGCCGACCGGCCGCCTCTTGTGGTCGATGCAGCGGTTCACCACCACCCGGTAGAGCCAGGTGGTGAAGCGGGCGCCGCCGTCGTCGGTCCATTGGGCGCGGCGTTGCCAGACCTGCAGGAAGGCATCCTGCACGACGTCCTCCGCCTCCGCCTCGTTGCCGGTCAGGCGGCGAGCCAGCGCATAGGTGCGCTTCAGGTGGCGGTGGACCAGGCGCCGGTAGGCCGTCTGGCTGCCGGACCGGATCTGCGCCATGAGCGTCTCGTCCGGTTCCTCGCCCAGTGGAACGATGGCGCCGGCGGCGGTCCCCCGCGTCACCTCGCCGGTCATCGCCAGTCCGCGATCGACCAGTCCGGGATCGGGGCGCCCGCAGTCGTCCGACCGGCGTCTGGCATCAAGCCGAGAGTCCGCCATGAGCATGATCCATCGTTCTCCCGACGACGGATGCATGCGGCCCTTTGGCCGGGGCACCGACGACAGTGGAAGGCCCGCCGCGTTCTGCGGCGATGGCCTGCCAGGCCTTCAGCATGAAGGAGGTCTGGCTGATGAGTGAGTCGCAGGCCGCAACCGGATCCTTCCGGCTGGCGGCGGCGCCCGCCTGTGCGATCAGCCGGCGATAGAACCGCCGGAGCGTCCAGGCAACATCCTCATATTTGCCGAAAATTAGAATGGAATCAAGACCTGCGAACACCATCACGGCGCGCTGGATGGCCGCATGATGGTCTTCGAAGCGGCGCGCGGCAGCGGCGTCGCGGGCGGCGTGCAGATGGATCATCGCCCGCTCGTAAAGCCGGACCACGGCGACCAGCGGCGGCACCGTGCTGTTGGCGACGGCATAGGCGTTCAGGGCTTTCGAATAGGCGGAGTTGCGCATGGCGCCGAGTCCTCGTGATGGGGAAGAGCCTTGCTTTCGGAAGGGCTGGGGTCGGTCGTACCGAGACCGCTCAGCTGTCGTCGTCCTCGCTGTAGGTCAGCTGTTTCAACAGCAGGGCCGCGGTTTCGGCCGCCGCCTCCAGCCGGGCGTAATAGGCGGTCAGCGTCGTGCGGTAGGTTTCGGCCTTGGCGCGGATGTCGTCCGACCGGCTCTGCAGCGTGGTATCCTGGGCCTCGAGGTCGTCGATGGCGGTGGTGAGGTCGCTGTCGTAGTCGGCGGCCGCAGCATCGATGGCGCTGTACAGCGTGTCGGCCAGTCCCTGGGAGAAATCGACGTCGACGCTGCCGCTGCTGCCGGTGTAGACGAGAACGATGCCCTCGTAGGCCGTGCCTTCGGCGCCGATGATGCGGTTGCCGCTGACGGTGAACAGGCTGCTGTCGCCATCGACCGAGGCGGAGGTCAGCGTCCCGTCCTCGCCCCGGACGATGTCGAGGGTGAAGGACTGGGGCGTCTGCGCGGTTTCGTAGCGCAGCAGGGACAGCTGGCTCGACGAAGACGTCATATTGAGGCCGAGCAGCTGCTTCACTGCATCCAGGTCGGAGCTGAGGACGCTGTTCAGCGTGTCCTCGTCCAGTTCCAGATTGTTGGTGCTGTCGAACGTGATGCCGAGGGAGGCAAGGGACAGCACGGTCCCATCGTCGGTGGCGATCGTGGTGTTCAGCGCGCTCGACACCGACTGCGTGATCTGGCGCAGCAGGCTGTCGGCGAACAGCGTCGCATCCTCGCTCGCCTCGCCGTCCGAGGTGGTCGATTGCTGGGTGACCACGAAGTCGCGATAGGCGTTGTAGGCATCGACGAAATCGGTGATCGCGGTCTTGATCGACGACAGGTCGGTCGAGATCTCCATCGAGACCGCGGTGTCCGGGCTGGCGCTGTAGAGATTCAGCGTCACGCCCTCGATGGCGTCGTCGATGGTGTTGGAACTGCGGGTGATGGTGACGCCGTCGATCTCGACGATCGCATCCTGGACCGCGACCAGCTCGTTCTTGATTGCGCCGTCGTCATCGGTGAGGCCAAGCGAGGACAGCACCCCGTCGCCGCCGTCGGTCAGCGTGATCTCTTCGCCGGTGTTGTTGGCGGTCAGGATCAGCTGATAGCCGCTGTCGCTGACCTGTACGATGCTGGCGGTGACTCCGCTCGTCGATTTCTGGGCGTTGATGGCATCGCGCAGGTCGGTCAGGCTGTCGTCGCTCTCCATCGAAATGGTCACGGCGCTGCCATCGGCCGCCTGCAGTGTGAAGCCGCCGGAATACCCCAGCGCGTCGGTCTTGCTGCTGGCGCTGTCGGCGGCGATCTTGTGCTTCGTCGCGATCTGCTGCACCACCACCGAATAGGTCCCGACCTCGGTATCGTCGTCCACCGTCGCGCTGAACACGTCGTCGTCGCCGATATAGGCGGCGCGCTGGCTGAACAGATTGCTGGAGGCGCCGGTCGATGTGGTGCGGTTGCGCAGACCGTCCAGCGATTCGTTCACCGTCTGCAGAAGGTCCTGCAGATCGGTGTAGGCGGTGATCTTCGCCTCGTTCGCGGTGATCTTGGCGTCGATCCGGTCGGCCTTGGTCAGGCGCGCGTTGACCTTCGCCTCGATCAGCAGGGAATAGTCGATGCCCGTGCCGGAATCGCTGGAGGTCAGCGCAGAATAGCCGGTGCTTGCGGCGGTGGTCGTCGTGCTGGTGGTCGAGGTGACTGTGGTCATGGCGGCGGTAATCCCCCGGATGGTCATCCTTCTCCGGCTGCCGGTATTGCGGCGGCCGGGGAAGGATGAGCGCGGCGGTTGTAGAGGCCGCCGGAAGGCGGCGCCCCGCGGAGATGTGAGGCTGGGCGGGGGCGCCGGCGCGGCGGCCGGCCAACCGTCAGCGCAGCAGGGAGAGCAGGTTTTCCGGCATCGAGTTCGCTTGCGACAGGACGGCGATGGCCGCCTGGGTCAGCACCTTTTCCGAAGCGAGCTGCGATTGCTGGGCCGCCACGTCGACGTCCATGATCGCGGATTGCGCCGCTTCGGTGTTCTCGATGGTGGTGTCGATCATGTCGCTGCGGAACTCGAAGCGCGAGATCAGCGCGCCGACATCGGCGCGGGCGTCCGACAGGCTGGTCACCGCGGTGTCGAGCGCGGTCAGCGCGGCGGCGGCGGTCGCCGACGTGCCGACATCCAGCGCGTTGATGCCCAGACCGGTGGTGGTCACGTCGCCGATGGTCACCGTGATGTTGTCGGTGTCGGTGGTGCCGACGCGGAAATTCACGCCCGACGCCCATTGTTCGGTGCCGTCGAGCAGCGATTCGTCGTTGAAGCGGGTGCCGGACGCGATGCCGTCGATTTCGTCCTGCAGCTGCTGGAACTCGGCATCCAGATAGGCGCGCTCGTTGTCGGTGACCGAACCGGAGAGCGACTGCGTCGCCAGCGAGCGCATGCGCTGCACGATGTCGGAGATGCTGGACATGCCGCCGTCGGCGGTCTGCAGGATCGAAGAGCCGTGCGAGGCGTTGGTGGCGGCCTGGTTCAGCACGGTGATGTCCGACTGCAGCGAGGTGCCGACGGCAAGGCCGGCGGCGTCGTCCGACGCCTTGGTGATGCGCGAGCCGCTGGCGATCTTCGACACCGAATCCGACTGGTTTTCGGAATTGATGTTCAGATAGCGAAGCGCCGAATTGGATGCCGTGTTGGTCGTGATGACGGGCATGATCTGGTCTCCTGATCGAACCGGGGCCGTTTCGGCGACCCTCACCGGGACTCACGGGGGACGCGGCGGAAACTGGCGGGGTTTTTCGATTGGGGTAGAAGTTTTTTTGCGGACGCCTTCGCGGCGGTCACAGATAGTCGGACAGGCTGTTCTCTTCGAGGATCTTCATCAGGCTCATGGTGGCCTCCAGCGAGGCCTGGAGCTGCGACAGCCTGGTGGTGGATTCGGCCAGGTCGACGCTGCGGATGTCGTCGACCTGGGTCTGCAGCACCAGCTGCTCGTCCACATGGCGGTCGATGGTGTTTTCCAGCGACGCGCTGGCGGCGCCCAGCTTGGCCTGGACGATGGTCAGGCCGTCGGTCGCGTCGGATGCCAGCGTCGTCGCTTCGGCCAGCAGATCCTCGTCCACCGGATCGGTCGACATGTTGGCGATCAGGCTGAAGGCGCGCAGGGCCTGTTCGAAGGCCGGATCGTCGGCGGTCACGCCATAGGACAGCACGAAATCGTCGGCAGCCTGGAAATGCGCGACCGTGGAATCGCCCTGGTAATAGCCGATGTCGGAGCTGGACGGATAGGTTTGGGCGGCATAGCCGTCGAGATCGACCGCCGTCCGGTCGGTGCGCCCGCCGGCGAACAGGTAGCGTCCGTCCTGCTGCGTGTTCATCAGGCCGGCGAGTTCCTCCATCAGCTGGCCGGCTTCCGCCACCACGCCCTCGACCCCGGCGGCATTGTCGCCCATCAGTCCGGTGATCAGCGCGCTGAGGCGGGAGGTCAGGTCGGTCATGCTGCCGACCGCGTCGTACATCGACTGGATGCGGCCGTTCACGACCTCGCCCTCGTCGACATACTGTTCCAGGCGGCGGTAATGGCTTTCCAGATTGACCAGCCGGCTGCTGTCGGTGGCGATGCCCTTGTAGTCGGTGGAATTCAGGCCCGATGCCGACCGGATCTGTTCGGCCGCCACCTTGGCTTCGGCCTTCAGCATGTACTGGACGAGCGTGTTCTGATGGTTGTAGGTCGCGACCCGTTCCATCGCGGTCTCCTTTACTGAACCATGTCCAGCGCCGTGTCGAACATCTCCTGCAGCGTCTTCATGACCGCGGCTGCGGCCTCGTAGGCGGATTGCAGGGTGGAGATCGCAGCCGTCTCCTCGTCGACATTGACGCCGCTCCGGGACGAAAAGGTCGTCTCCAGGCTGCTGGTGTAGGTTTCCTGGCTCTCCAGGGCGCTGGCTGCCGTCTCGGCGAGCGTGGCGGCACCCTGAATGACGGCGCCGGCATAGCCGGCGAAGGTGGTGCTGCGGGCACTCAGGCCCCCGGCGGCATCGAAGGAGCGGCTGGTCGAGAAGGCGGCCGACAGCGCGCTGGCGATGGAGCCCTCGCCGCTGGTCAAGGCCGTATCCCCGGCGGTCAACCCGCTGGCGGAGGTCAGGGCGCCGGTGGCGAGCAGGCTGCTGTCGGCGGAGATGCGCGCCGCCACCTCGATGTCGGAGGCGCCGGTGCCGGTCAGCAGGTCGTTCAGGCCGTAGGCGTCGGAGAAGGAGCCGGTCGTCCCGTCATTGGCGTCGCCGCCGAGCGCGATGCCGTTGCTGGAACTGTCGGCGGAGATCACCAGCTTGCCGTCGGCGGAGATCGAGGCGGAGGCGTTGCTCATCGTGTTGATGGCGTCCACCACGTCCTGCAGCGTCGACATGGTCGACAGGTCGATGTCCAGAACCTCCGCTGCCGTGCCGCTGCTGTCGGTGACGGCGACCCGCAACGTGCCGCTGGTGACCTTGAGCGCGTCGCCGGCCGATACCGTTTCGGTTCCCGTCAGCGTCTGCGGTGCCGGATAGGAGGTGCCCTGGTTCTGGATGCCGTTCAGCGTATCGATCAGCGAGGTCGCCAGTTCGTCCAGGGCGGCCTGTTGGGCCGGCAGATCGCTGTCGCGCAGCTGCACCAGCGCGCCGAGCGAGCCGCCCAGCGAGGAGCCGGTGATGTCGGTGCCGTTCAGCATGATGCCGTTGAAGCCGCTGCTGCCGCTGGCGCTGTAGGTCGTCTCGGCGCTCACCGAGGAGGCCGGCGTGTAGGAAAGCTCATGCACCGCGCTGTCGAGCAGCGACTTGCCCGACGCGGTGGAGATGCGCATCAGCCCGCTGTCGTCGACCTGATAGGTGACGTCGAGATTGGAGGCGAGACTCTTCAGCGCCGTGTTGCGCTGGTCCTCCAGGTCGGTGACATTCTGGCCGAGCGCCTTGCCCTTGACGATCTGCTCGTTCAGGTCATCGATGCTGTGCAGCGTCTCGTTGATGCTGCCGACGGTGGTGGCGATCTCGTCGTCGGCCTGGGCGCGCAGCGACTGGACGGTGGAGGAGGTGCTGCGCAGCGTCTCGGCCAGGTCGGACAGGTCCTGCACGGTCGCGGCCTTGGCGCTCCCGCTTTCCGGCGAGGTGGCGAGCGTGCCCAGCGTGTCGGCCAGCGCGTCGATCATCGAGCCGATGTCGGTGCCGGTGCTGTCATCATCCGCCGTCACGCTGCCGAGCGACGATTGCAGCTGGTCGAGATAGCTGTCGCGCGTTTCGGCATAGCCGAGGTCGGACTCCGCCGACACGATGGTCTTCAGCAGATAGCGGTCGACATTGCTGGAGACGGCGGTGATGTCGACGCTGGAGATTCCGGTCCCGGTGTCGCGGGTGACGGTGGAGGAGGTCTTGCGGGTATAGCCCTCGGTATCGGCGTTGGCGACATTGGAGGAGGCGACCGCCAGCCCGACCTCGGACGTGCGCAGCGCCGATGTGGCGATGGATCCGGCGACGCGAAGCGACATGGCGCGGCCTCCCTCTCCTTCGTTGCGGGGTCAGACCGTCACGCCGACGGCATGGCCGGTGGTGCGCATCGCCACCCGTGCGCCGTACCGCGCACCCGGACCGTAGGCGACGCCATAGACGCCGGCCGGCGCGGTCGAGGCGGCGCGCAGGGCGGCGCCGATGGCGTTCTGGCGGGCACGGTGGACCTTGATCTGCGCCTCCATCACCCGCATGCGGGCGGCAAGCGCCGGCAGCACCTGCCCGGCGGCTGCCCTGGCCGCGCCGCGTATCGCCGGGGCGACGCGCTTGCTGCGGACCTGTGCCAGCGCATCGGCCAACCGGTCCTTCCAGGTCCTCAACAGGGTCTGCATGTCGCCCGCCGCCAGCAGCGCGTCGCGCGGACGGCCTTCCCGTACCGCCGCCTCGGCCCGCGCCGCCGTCCGGTCCAGTTCGGCGACGAAGTCTTCCAGCACCTGCACCGCATCGACGCGCAGGAAGATCGTGGGGGCGTCCGGAACGGTCGAGGCGGCGGGCGCCGCGGCCTTCGTCAGCTTCAGCTCGACAGGCTGGGACTTCGCCGCTGCGGGCTTTTGGGGTGCCGGTTTGCGCAGGGTCTGCTTGAGCGCCATGGCGAAGGCTCCGGGGTTGTGATGTCGGGTTCCACGGCGGGCGGGGCGAAAGCTGGCGCTGTTTTTTTTGAGGAGAGCCGCCCTGTCAGCGGCGTACGGCCATCGCCTTGCCATAGGCGCTGACCGCGGCATTCGCGGCGCGACCGCGGTGGATGCGGGCGGCGAGGGTACGCTTTTCGCTGCCCAGCCGGTCGATCAGCGAGATCAGATCGTCGGCAAGGGCCAGCCGCTCGGCCCGCGTGCTGCTGCGGGCCAGCAGCGACCGCGCATGCGCCACCAGCCGGCGATGTTCCAGCAGCAGGGAATCGGCACGGGCGAACCCTTCGTCCGGTGCGGCGGCCATGGCGTCACCGCTTCATCGAGATCAGCGTGTCCAGCATGTCCTGCGCCGTTGTCATCACCTTGGATGCGGCGGAATAGGCCTGCTGGGCGACGATCATGCGGCTGAACTCGTCGGTCAGCTCGACGGTCGAGCTTTCCAGGGAGCCGGCCTCGATATCGCCGGCCTTGCCGTCGCCCGCGGTGCGCAGCTGGTAGCTGCCGGATTCGTAGGTCTGGGTGAAGGTGGTGCCGCTTTCGCTGTCCAGCCCGTCGGCATTGGCGAAGGTCGCGATCGGGATCTGGTAGATCGCCCGCGTTTCGCCGTTGTCGAAGGTGGCGCGCACCACGCCTTCGCTGTCGATGGTGGTGCCGGTCAGCGTGCCGGGCTCGTAGCCGTCCTTGGTCGCCGTCCAGTCGCCGATTTCCGGTTCATCCTCGCCGGACGTGTACTGCGTCAGCCCGTCGATGCCGTCGGCGGTGCCGAGATCCATCGAGACGCTACTGTCAGCGGCGCCGGTCGTCCATCCGGTGACGGAGAAGGCGATGGCGGAGGGATCGACCACCGTGCCGTTCTGGGTGGCGCCGGCCAGCGACCCGTCGTCGTTGAAGCTGATCGTGATCGGGAAGCCGGAAATGGTGCCGGTCGTGGTCGTTCCATCGTTGGAGCTGACCGGATTGGCGGCATCGACCGACCATGTGTTGTCGGCGGTCTTGCTCCAGGTCATGGTGACGGAGTGGCTGTTGCCCAGTGCGTCGAACATCTCGACGTCGGAGGTGAAGCTGTCGCCGGTTTCGGCATCGGACGGCAGATTGGCCTCGATCCCGAGGGTGGAGGTCGCCTTGGGCGTGCCCTTGATGTTGGAGAGGTTGATCGATTCCAGGCTGTCGACCGAGGTCTTGTTGCTGGCGCTGACATTGCCGCTGTCGTCCAGCTTCCAGCCCGAGAGGTAGTAGCCCTCCGAATTCACCAGATACCCATCGGAATCGGCGCTGAAGGAGCCGTTGCGGGTGAAGTAGGTCCCGCCGTCGGCCGTGTCGTCCGCCACCACGAAGAAGCCCTCGCCGTTCACCGCCAGATTGGTGGTGACGCTGGACGTCTCGATCTCGCCCTGGCTGCTGATGCTGCGGCTGTTCGAGGCGATGACGCCGCCGACCTGCTCGTCGACCGTGGTGGTCTTGTTGATGTAGGAGGTGAACTCGGTGACGGTGCCCTTGAAGCCGGTGGTGCTGGAATTGGCGATGTTGCTGGAGATGCTGGCGAGCGCCTTGCTCTGGGCGGTCAGCCCGGACACGGCGCTGTACATGGCGCTGGTGATGCTCATCGCGGCACCTGTCGTCTGGAATTCGGGGGAGGGGAGGGGAGGGGAGGAGAGGTCAGGACACCGACAGCACATCGTCGGACGACAGGCTGACGCCGCCGACGCTCAGCACCGCGGTGCCGGACGAGCTGTCGACCGAGGTCACGGTGCCCTTGAAGCGCGTTGTCGTGTCGATGGCCTTGCCGTTGGCGTCGAGGGCCTTGACCGTCAGCGTGTAGGTGCCGCTGCTGTAGCTGCTGCCGTCGGTGCCGATGCCGTCCCAGGTCACTTCATGGGTGCCGGCATCGGTGGAGGAACTGACGTCGCTGTAGACCGTGTTGCCGCTGGAATCGGTGATGGTGAGCGTCACCGACGACGCTTCGGAATCGAGGTCGTATTCCCAGGTGGCCTCGCCGTCCTGCAGGGGCGTGGTGGAGCCTTCGGCCTCCACCGTCTTGCCGTAGTAACTGATGGCGCTGCTGCCGGACCCGAGCGACGAGCTCACCGAACTGGCGAGGTCGGACACCGTGCTGTTCAGCTCGTCGAGCTTGTCGTTGGTCGTCATCTGCTGTTCCAGCCCGGAAAGCTGGACGAGCTGGGTGGTGAAGGTGGTGGTGTCCACCGGGTTCGTCGGATCCTGGGTTTCCAACTGCTTCAGCAGCAGGGTCAGGAACGTCTCGTAGCTTTCGCTGACGCTGGACGACGAACTGCTCGACGACGATGAGGAGGACGTCGTGGTCGTCGAGGACGTGGAAGTGACCGAATCCACCAGCATCGCGCTCTCCACCCAATCGCGGCCCGTTCGCGGACTCCGGGATGGGGTTCGCGTCGGTTCAGGCCGGTGTCGTTCCGGGAGGGGCGACGGGCAGGCGCCGCCCCGTTTGTTCTGTGGCTATCCACGGAACGGCGGACGAAAGCTGGCGCGGTTTTTTCAAAAAAAAAAGATGTGGTGAACAAAAGGTGTCTGTTTGTAGGATCCGGCACTGAGGTCCTTGGCGGTCAGACGCCGCGGAAGCCTGGATGGAATGAAGATGAGCGCGATCTCGATGATGGCGATGAGGTGAGCCTTGGTTCGCTTGACGACTATCGCCAACGGGAAGCCATGTTTCTCCACGCCGAGATGGAGTTTGATGCTGCGGACCTTCTTCCCACCAGCGACACCACGGGCGAAACAGGTCGGGGCCGGACGACAGGTGCGGCTGTCGATCACGACGGTGTTCGGCTCCGCCATGCCGCCGCCGTCATCGTGGCCAGTTCCGCCAGGACCTCATCGACGAAGGCATCGACATCCGAGAACGCGTCCCAGGACGCCAGGGAGCGGCCCCCTGGGGAAACTCCTTGCCAGAAACTTGCCGCCCGCAGCGCAGGACTTCTGCGCGTACGGCGTATAAATCCCTGACAGCAACCGGGAGCGGGCGGACGACGGCGTGGAGCCTACCGAGGAGATGGCGACGGACGAGGCGCTGATGGCGATCGCCGCCATCGGCGACCGGAAAGCGTTTGGAACACTCACGCGCCGACATCTGCGCCGGAGCATCGCCTTGGCTCAACGGGTGGTTGGGAATGCCGCCGACGCCGAAGAAGTCGTGCAGGACGCTTTCCTGCAGATCTGGGCCAACGCTGACCGCTGGCGCGGCGACGGAACCCGCTTCACGACCTGGCTGTACAGGATCGTGGTGAACCGCGCCATCGATTACAAGCGGCGGCGCAGCTTCGCCTCGCTCGACGATGCCGGAGAGATCGCCGATCCAGCCTGGAGCGCCGAAACGGTGATCGACGGCATCAGGATCGGTGCAGCGGTGGACGCCGCGATCGCGGCGTTGCCCGAACGCCAACGGGCGGCCCTCAGCCTCTGCTATCATGAGGAGATGACGTGCGCTGAGGCTTCGGAGGTATTGCAGGTGTCTGTTTCAGCTATGGAAAGTCTGCTGGTCCGGGCGCGCCGTGTGGTGCGGGCCCGGCTTCAACCCCTGATCCGTCAGAAGGACGGTGCACGGTCATGACACTCAAAGAGTTCAAACGCTATGCCGCGGCCTATGGCGCCGATCTGGACCGGTGGCCGCGCTCCGTCTGGGTGGATGCGCTGACCCTTCTGGACGAAAGTGCCGAGGCCCGCGACCTGCTGACCGATGCCGCCGTCACCGACACGCTGCTGGATGCCGCATCGACCCCGCTCGTTTCCTCAAGGCGGGAGGCGCAGGTCTATGCCCGCATCGCCGACTGTCTGGCCCAAAGGGTCGTTCCTGAATTCGTGCCGTGGTTCCTGTCGCGACCGCCCTTCCGCCCTGCCCCGCTCGCCGGATTGCTGGCCGTCATGGCGGCGGTCGGGTTCCTCAGCTACAGCCAGGGTCTGGTCACCTTCGAAAAGACGAGCGCGCCCAGCCTGTCGGGCGTGATGATCGTCAGCTATCTGGGAGACGTGCGATGACGCCGTCCATCCGACGCCGCTGGCCCTGGTTCCTGCTGGTGGGGTCTCTCGCGCTTAACATGCTGGCCGGCGGCTTTGTCGTCGCCCACAGCTTCCGGCCGCCCCCGCCGCCAGGACCGGAACAAATGCTGGAACGGCTGGTCAACGAGGTTTCGGGCCGGCTGTCCCCCGCCGACGCCGCGATCCTGCGCAAGGCGCTCGACGATGCGCGTCCGCTCTTCGTCCGCATCCGCATCGGGCGTGAGGAGTTCGCGCCGCGCCTGCGCAGCGAATTGATGGCCGAATCCTTCGATCCGAAGCGGCTGACAGACCTGTTCGACAACATCCACGCCAACGACGCCACGCTTCGAAGGGAGTTCGAGGCACGCGTAGCCGAAACCATGTCCCGCTTGTCCCCGGAAGGCCGCCTGCGTCTCGCTGAAAGCCGCCTTCCCTGATCCTTTCGGTTTCGACCGGTGGCAGACACTTCCGGGGTCAGGCCGGGGCGGCATGTCCGTCCCGGCCCTTTTTCTTGTCCAAAGAAGAAAGTATGGCCTGACGGTATCGCCGCCGGGCCAGCCCGAGTTGGTTTGGGACCAAACACAACTAAGTTGCGCGAACTCCAGGACGCATAGCGTCGGCGGTGATGCCCGTATTCATCATCTCGCGCCTACAGCAAAAGTTTGCAACAGAGCCCAGTCGTCCTCGTAGAGGCCTTTGGCCGCCGTGCGGTGGCACGCCTCGCAGTTGCCCTTGGCGCCCACCGTCTTGCGCTGCCAAACGGTCGATTCGAAGCCGTGCTTGCGTTGCCACCAGCGCTGATCGGTGATGCGGACGAGCCGCCCGTCGCCGCCGCCGGCATTCCGGGTCAGGTACCCACGGATATCCGCCGCAACGTCGGGCGGCAGGCTGGCCTTGTCGCCGAAATGGTCGGCCAGCCCGTCCATGATGCGGGTCCAGCTGGCGGCGGGCAGCAGGCCCGGCTGATAGGCCATGTGACACTCGCCACATTGCTTCAGCGTTGCGGCATGGGTCACGGGTGGCACCCGTTCGAATTCGCTCGCCAGCGTGGCGTTGCCGGTCAGGAGCAGGGCGGCCGTGGCCGCGATCGAAAAGCGCATATCTATCGGCTCGCCAGAAAGGTGATGAAGTCGCCCTTCTCACGGGCGGTGCAGGCCCGGCCGAGGACGTTGGGGCAATCGCGCTCGAAACGCTTCTCGACCTCGGCCGGGTCGGTGAACCTCTTGGGCGTGACCGAGACCGCCATCGGTTCGATGGCGCGCCCGGTCTTGTAATGGCGCCCCTGCACCGTGGGGTTCTCGGTGTGGCAGGCGGCGCAGGCTGGGGTCTCGGCCTTGCCGCCGCTGTGCGGACCCAGGTAGAGGGCGCGGCCACGGTCGGCCGAGAAGCCCGCAAAGTCGGGACTCTGCGCCTTCGCCTGGGCGGCGTAGCCGTCGAGGATCTTCGTACGGTTGGGATCGGCGGTCGCCGCCAG
Source organism: Azospirillum humicireducens (assembly GCF_001639105.2). Classification (NCBI taxonomy): domain Bacteria; kingdom Pseudomonadati; phylum Pseudomonadota; class Alphaproteobacteria; order Rhodospirillales; family Azospirillaceae; genus Azospirillum; species Azospirillum humicireducens. The sequence goes on along the minus strand of NZ_CP028904.1, from coordinate 226,682 downwards.
AGCGACGCCGGTGGCGAGCGTCGCGACGGCGGCGAAGAGGAGGAGGGGCGATTTCATGGGTTCACTCGGCGGGAGGGATCGGGGCGGCGCGACGGCCAACGGGGCACGGTCATCGGCCGGAGACGCATCAGCCAGTGCAGCCAGAGGACCAGTCCGACATGCATGGCGACGATCCACAGGGCGGCCTCGCCGAGAGCTTCATGCAGGTCTTCGAGCTTGACTACGAAATCCGCCCCGGCACCGGAGATGGCCGCGAGGCCGACCCCGGCGAGAAGGGGCACGGCCACCCAGGCAATCAGCGGGCTGCGTTCAGCGCGGGCCTTCGCATCGCCGGTCAACAGGCGGGCCAGCCAGTCCAGCACCGGCCGGACGGCCGGTTTCGGGAAACGCAGCGGACTGCCTTCGGCCACCGCCACCCCGGCGACCGCCCGCAAGGCCAAGGCGGCCAGGACGGCATAGCCGGAGAAGACGTGCATGCCGTAGGTGTCCTCGTCCCCGGTCAGGTAAGCGACGAGGAAGCCCCCCGAGACCGTCGCGTGGAACAGGAGGAGGAAGGTCCTTTCGGCGACGGTCGGCTTGCGGTTGGCCATGGCGGTCTCTCTTGGCGTCGGTGCAGACTGGGGCGGTTCGGGCTGGGGGTCAGTCGTCGTGCGCGGCGTCGGCGCTCCAGAGACCGGCGAGGCTCGGCAGCCCCTGGGCGGACGCCTGATAGCCGATGGCCAGCGTGCCGATGACGAGCGCGGCGAGGAGGCTGTGAACGATCATCGTCCTGAGCATGGGGCCGCTCCCGGTTCAATCGTCGTCATGGTGACGGTGGCCACGGTCCTGGAAGACGTCGCTGCCGAAGGCGGTGCCGTCATCGCGGATGATCCGGCTGGCCTGGATGGAGCCGTGCCGAACCGCGCCGACGACGGTGATGGGAGCGCCGGCCTGGATTCCCTCCGGCAGGAGATCGTGACTGGTGACGTCGATCTCGGTCCGGCCGTCGTTGAGCACGAACCAATTGGCGGCGACCCGGCCGACCGTGCCGGTGGCAATGCCGCCGCCGGCCTTGAGGATCTCGGCGATCGGCAGCGGGCCGGTCGTCTGGAACGTCCGGTCACGGTGGCGGTCGCCGGCATGGGCGGCCCCCGACAGGGTCAGGGCGGCGAGGACGGCGACGATTGCGGTCTTGGGCATGGCTTCACCTGTGGTGTCGGTGAGCGCCGCAGCGCTCGATGAACCGCACTCTGCGCGAGGTTGCCTGAGGCGAGCCTGAACGGGCGGTTCATCGGGCGTTCAGCAAACGCGCCATGCGCCGCCCGGGCGCTGCCAATGTTCATCGGCGGTTCAGGGATGCGACGATACGCTGGCTTCCACCCCACCCAGCGGCGGGCGAGACTCAAGCCGGAGTTCGAGGTGCGCATGTCCATCGGTTCAGCACTGCCCATCCTGGCCGGCGGCCTGCTCTTCGCGGGAATGGCCGGCGCTTCGGCCGGGGACGACCATGACCGCGCGCGGGAAGCCTTGCAGGCCGGACGCATCCTGCCGCTGGAGCGGATCGTCGAGAGCGCCAAGGCGCGGTTCGGCGGCGAGATCCTGGATGTCGAACTGGAGGACGAGAACGCCGGCTTCCACTACGAACTCAAGCTGATCGCCGGCGACGGCCGCATCCTGAAGCTGGAATACGATGCCGCGACGGGCGAGCTCCTGCGCGCCAAGGGACGCGACCGACGCCACGGGGAACGGAGGTAGGGCCATGCGCGTGCTCGTGGTGGAAGACACCCCGGATCTGGGGCGCCAGCTGAAGCTGCGGCTGGAAGCCGAAGGCTATGCCGTCGATCTGGCGACGGACGGCGAGGAGGGGCGGTTTCTCGGTGAGACCGAACCCTACGACGCGGTGGTTCTCGACCTCGGCCTGCCGAAGATCGACGGGCTGTCGGTGCTGCGCGGCTGGCGGCGGAACGCGGTGACGGTGCCCGTGCTGATCCTCACCGCTCGCGGCGCCTGGAACGAGAAGGTGCAGGGCATCGATGCCGGTGCCGACGACTACCTCGCCAAGCCGTTCAGCATGGAGGAGCTGCTCGCCCGCATCCGGGCGCTGATCCGCCGCGCCAAGGGCCACGCGACGGCGGAGATCGTCTGCGGCGGCGTGACGCTCGACACGCGGACCGGCCGGGTGAGCGCGCACGGCGAGCTGGTGGAACTCACCGCCTACGAGTACCGGGTGCTCTCCTACCTCATGCACCGCAAGGGACAGGTGGTCTCGCGCAGCGAACTGATCGAGCACGTCTACGCCCAGGACTTCGACCGCGATTCCAACACGGTCGAGGTGTTCGTCGGGCGTCTGCGCCGCAAGCTCGGCGTCGACATCATCAAGACGGTGCGCGGCCTGGGGTATCGGGTGGACGAGCCATGAGATGGGCCACGATCCAGACCGGTTCGTTGCGTTTCCGGCTGCTGGTCGGCGCGGCGGTGTGGATCGCTCTGGCCCTTGCCGTCGCCGGGTTCATCCTCGCCAGCCTGTTTGGCGACCACGTCCGCCAACGCTTCGAAGCCGAGTTGGCCAATCACCTGGAGCAGCTGGCGGCCGCGCTGGAACCGGACGCGGATGGCCGGCCGACGCTGCGCCAGCCCTTGAGCGATCCGCGCTTCCGCCGGCCGCTTTCCGGCCTGTATTGGCAGGTCGGCGGTGCCGGGGACTCGTTTCTGCGCTCGCGGTCGCTGTGGGATGGCGTCCTGGCCTTGCCCGCCGACGAGGTCGCCGACGGCGAGATCCACCACCACGTCGTGGCGGGACCGGCCGGCCAGCCCCTGACGGTTCTGGAACGCTCGGTCGTGCTTCCCGAACGGCCCGATCCCTACCGGATCGCCGTCGGCGCCGACCACGAGGAGCTGGCCCAAGTCACGCGGGCGTTCAACCTCACCCTCACGCTGTCGCTCGGGGTTCTCGCCGCGACGCTGATCCTGGCGGCGCTGGTTCAGGTGGAGGTCGGGCTCAAGCCGCTGTCCCGCCTGCGCTTCGAGTTGACCGAGGTGCGCGCCGGCCGGAAGAAGCGCTTTGCGGAAGCGATGCCGACCGAGATCCAGCCCCTGGTCGAGGACCTGAACGCGCTGCTGGCCCACGCGGACGAGATCATCGGCCGGGGACGGTTGCAGGCCGGCAATCTGGCGCACGCCCTCAAGACGAATCTGGCGGTTCTGGCGAACGAGGCGGGCGCGCTGGACGAACGCAACGCGCGGGCGGTCGGGGCGGGCATTGTCCACCGGGTGAATATCTTGTGCCGGCATGTGGACCATCACATGGCGCGGGCGCGGGCGGCGGCCGCGCGCGGCGTGCCCGGCATCAGCACCCCGGTGGCCGGTTGCGTCTCCGCCTTGGTCCGCGTCATGGGGAAACTGCACGCCGCGGCGATGCTGGAGATCGCGATCGACGTCGCTCCGGAGCATGTCTTCGCCGGCGAACGGGAAGATCTCGACGAGATGCTGGGCAATCTGGTGGACAACGCCTGCAAGTGGGCGCGCCACCGCGTCGCCGTCGCCTCACGGATCGATGCGCAGGGCCTGCTGAGCATCACCGTCGACGACGACGGCCCCGGCCTGCCGGAAGGGCGCCGCGACATCGTCCTCAGCCCCGGCGTCCGGCTCGACGAGAGTGTCCCCGGAAGCGGCCTGGGCTTGGCCGTGGTGCGGGATTTGGCGCGCCTGTACGGCGGCGACATCCGGCTTGCGGACTCGCCGCTCGGCGGGCTTCGCGTCGAGCTTCGCCTGCCGTCCGCCGAGGACTGACGGCTTGGGGTGTGCGTTCGCCTCGGCGACCTTATCGTCGACGGCGTCGTAGACCGTCTTCAGCGCGGCGGCGATCGCCTCGGGAAAGCCCTTCAGCCCATCGACCACGGCCAGCAGGACGTCCTCGACGTCCCGGTTCTTCAACTCGTTCAGGACGCGCAGCCAGAACTTGGCGCCTTCGTTCTGCCCAATCCATAGGCCCAACACCTCCCTGGCGCCGTCGGCCCGCACGCCGATGGCCACATGGATGGCCTTGTTGTGCACCAAGCCTTCGTCGCGGATCCTGACCCGGATGGCATCGAGGAACACCAGGGGATAGATCGCCTCCAGGGGCCGGTTCTGCCAGGTCGTCACCTCCCCGATCACCGCGTCCGTCACCGTGGAGATCAGGTCGGCCGAGGCCTCGATGCCGTAGCCGCTGCAACGGTTGCCGCTCTCGTCACCGGCCAGGTGATGATCCAGCTCCGCCTTCAGCGCCCGCTCGGTCAGCGCCTTCTTCAATTGGTCGAGCAGGCCGTTCGGATCGAACGCCGTCTTGGCGTCAGCACCGGCCAACAGTTGGTCGAGGATCGCGTCCGGGATAACGGGCTCTCTGCGTCGTGCCATGCAGGGACTCCGTTCGCTTCAGGATAACCCCGCCGAGCACGAAATTCCAGACACTCCCCTGCCGTGTCTATTCTCGGCCGGACATGACGCGACTCCTGACGGAAGCCGATTGGAAGCGTGGAGCCGTCCGCCAGTCAAATTAGCATCAGCATTCATCAACCCGCTGCTCCGAAGAACCGGTGTCTTTCGCCCCGTCTTGTCCGGCAAGCATCCAACGCACGATGAAAGCCACGGTGATCAACATCACCGCGGCGGCCCCGACGACACCGGTGAAGGCTTGGTCAAAGGCCATCCGGGCCATGGCTGCTACCTGCTCGGCTTGAGGCTGCGCCAGTTGTTCCGATAGCGCGAAGGCCTCATCGATGCTGTCGCGCGCCTCGGGAGCAATCGCGATCCCTGGCGGTAAGTGCATAGCCCGTGTGTAGAGAACCGACATCAGGCTGCCCAGCAGTGCGATGCCGAGCGTTCCTCCCAATTCGTAGGAAACTTCCTCGACCGAAGCCGCCATTCCCGCCCGGCTCTCGGGGGCGGAGAGCATGATGGCCGAAGACGCAGCCGTCATCGCGGCGCCACTCCCAAGCCCCATCACCGTGAGGGCCGGGATCCACACCCCGGCCGGACCGTCGGAGCTGGCGAGGAAAGCCAGCAGGGCCAAACCGGTCACCAGGAGCGCCGCCCAGAGCACACGCGCGGATCCAAGCCGCGACAGTGCCGCCCCGGTCAGCGGCGCCGCGACCAGAGCGGCAAGCGGGATCGGCAGGATCAGCCAACCGGCCTCCAGCGGGGAAAGCCCCAGCACAAGTTGGAGACGTTGGCTGAACACCAGCTCCACCCCGATCAGCGCCGCCGCCGCAGCCATGGCGGTCGCCACACCCGCCGAAAAGCACGGGTCGGCGAAGAGTGAGAAATCGATCAACGGAAAGCGGCTGCGGCGCTGCCGCCGCACGAACCGCGCCATGGCGAGCAGACCGGCGACCAGCGTCAGCCCCGCCATTCCCCACGAGGGGTCGCGCTTGGCGGTTTCCTTCAGAGCATAGATCAGGCCACCAAGGCCGACCATGACCTGAACGGAACCGATCAGGTCCCAGGGGCGCCCGGCGTCTCCAGGGCGGTTGGTCAGCAGAAGGGTGCTGGCGGCAACCGCTGCCACGACCACCGGCACATTGATCAGGAAGACCGAGCCCCACCAGAAATGCTCCAGCAGCGCCCCTCCTATCACCGGACCGGCCGCTGCACCGCCAGAAGCGACGGCTGCCCAGATGCCGATGGCAAGCGACCGCTCCCCCGCGTTTGTAAAGGTCAGGCGAATCAGGGATAGCGTCGCCGGCATCATCATCGCCGCGCCGACCGCCAGCACCATTCGCGCCGCAATCAAGATTGGCGACGAAGGCGCGAGAGCCGCGCCAAACGAGGCCGCGCCGAATACGAGGAGGCCGGCGGTGAACATCGCCTTGTGCCCAAGCCGGTCACCCAGCGTGCCCAGCCCGGGCAACAGCGCTGCCATCACCAGGGGATAGGCGTTCACGATCCAGAGTTTCTGGGAGGCGGTGGCTCCAAGCTCACGCGTGAGCGTCGGCAAGGCGGTGTAGAGCACCGTCATATCGACGACGATCAGGAACAGGGCGCTGGAAACGGTGGCCAGGATCAGCCATCGCGTGCCGGGGAACATGGGAAGCCTTTTCATGCTTTGCCTCCCTCGCCGGCCGTAGGCACGGTGCGGCGGGCCGTCCGCCAGGTTTCGAGGCGCTCCCTCCAGCCCATCACGACCACGAAGAAGACGGGAACGAAGCCGATGGCCAGTACCGTAGCGCTGACCATGCCGCCGAACACGCCGGTGCCGATGGCGTGCTGGGTTTCGGCACTGGCGCCCATGGCGATCATCAGCGGCACGACGCCAAGGCCGAAGGCCAGGGACGTCATCAGGATCGGGCGCAGGCGCAGGCGGGCCGCGGCCACGGCGGCCTCCACCAGCCCCATCCCCTCTTCGCGCAGCTGTTTGGCGAACTCGACGATCAGGATGGCGTTCTTGGCCGACAAGCCGATCACGGTGATCATGCCGACCTTGAAGTACACGTCGTTGGGCAGGCCGCGCAGTGTCACCGCGAGCACCGCGCCAAGGAGGCCGAGCGGCACCACCAGCATGACCGACAGCGGAATGGCCCAGCTCTCGTACAGCGCGGCGAGCACGAGGAACACCACCAGCATCGACAGCGCCATCAGCATCGGGGCCTGGGCGGCGGACTGCCGCTCCTGCAGGGACTGCCCGGTCCAGGCGATGGCGAAGCCGGACGGCAACTGCGCGGCCAGCCGCTCCATCTCGGCCATGGCGCTGCCGCTGGAGACGCCGGGCGCGGCGCTGCCGGAAATGCGCACGGCCGGGAAACCCTGGTAGCGGACGAGTTGCAGCGGCGTCTCGCTCCAGACCGGCCGAACGACTTCCGACAGCGGCACCATCCCGCCGGCCAGGTTGCGGACATACAGCTTCAGCACGTCGTCGATCTGCATGCGCGCCGGCGCGTCGGCCTGGACGATCACCTGCTGCATGCGCCCGGCATTCGGAAAGTCATTGACGTATCTCGACCCCATCGCCGTCGACAGCGTGTCGCTGACGCTGGTGAACGCCACGCCGAGCGCCTCGGCCTTCCCGCGGTCGATCTCCAGTCGGATGCTGGCGCCGGCGGGCAAGCCGTCGGGATAAACGCCGGTCACGACCTTGCTTTGCGCCGCAAGTTCCAGCAGCCGGGTCTCCGCGGCCTTCAGCGCGGCATGGCCCTGGTTGGCGCGGTCCTGAAGGCGCAGGGAGAAGCCGGAACTGGTGCCCAACTCCTCGATGGCGGGCGGCAGCAGGTTCATCACCGTGCCTTCCGTCGTGCCGGCCATGGCCTGCTGTGCGAGAGCCGCCTCGCTCTGAGGCGTGGCGCCGTCGCGCTGACCCCAGTCCTTCAGCATGGTGAATCCCATTGCGGCGTTCGTGCCGGAGCCAGAGAAGCCGAACCCCACGATGGACAGATTGGATTGGATCGACGGGCGTGAGGCGACATGCTCCTCGAACGTCTTGACGATCCTCAGCGTGCGTTCGGTCGTGGCGTCGGCAGGAAGCTGGATGGATGTCATGAAGTAACCCTGATCCTCCTCGGGAAGGAAGGACGAGGGCAGTTGCCGGTAAGCCAGCACCAGGACCGCGACGAGTGCGGCGAACACCAGCATCACGCGCCCGGTGCGCGCCACCAGCCCGGTGACGCTCCGCTCGTAACCCAGCGTCAGGCGGTCGAAGCCACGATTGAACCAGCCGAAGAAACCGCGCTTTTCGTGATGCGCGGGATCGACCGGCAGGAGGAGCGTCGCGCAGAGCGCCGGCGTCAGGGTGAGCGCCAGGAAGGCGGAGAACAGGATCGCCACCGCCATCGACAGCGTGAACTGCTGGTAGATCACGCCGACGGACCCGCTCGCCAACGCCATGGGAATGAACACGGCGGTCAGGACCAGCGTGATGCCGATCACCGCCCCGGTGATCTCCTTCATCGCCTTGACCGTCGCGTCCTTCGGCGCCAACCCTTCGCGGGCCATGATGCGCTCGACGTTCTCGACCACGACGATGGCGTCGTCGACGATGATGCCGATGGCCAGCACCATCAGANCCAGCACCATGCCGAACATGGTCAGGACGTTGATCGAAAAGCCCGCGGCCAGCATCACGGCGAAGGTGCCGAGCAGCGCGATCGGCGCGACGATGGCGGGGATGAGCGTATAGCGCACGTTCTGGAGGAACAGGTACATCACCAGGAAGACCAGCAGCATCGCCTCGGCCAGCGTATGGATGACCTTCTCGATGGACACCTTCACGAAGGGAGCGGTGTTGAAGGGAATTGAATGGCTCATGCCGGCTGGCAAGGTCCGGCTCAACTCCTCCATGCGGGCCTGCACGCCATCGGCGGTTCTGACCGCGTTGCCGCCGGGCGTGAGCTGCACGGCCGCCGCGGTGGTGGCCTTGCCGTTTTCCCGGTTGATGAAGCTGTAGGACTGCGCGCCGAGCTCGACGCGCGCCACATCGCCGAGCGTCACCTTCGAGCCGTTGGACTCCGCGCGGAGCACGATGCCGGCGAACTCCTCGGGTGTGGTCAGCTGTCCCTGGACGGTGAGCGGCACCGTCACGGCCTGCCCCGGAAGTGCAGGCGACGCGCCGACGCTGCCGGGAGCGATCTGGACATTCTGCTGGCCGATGGCCGTCATAAGGTCGCCCATCGACAGCCCGCGGGCCATCAGCTTTGCCGGATCGACCCACACGCGCATCGCCTGCTCGGAACCGAACAGCTGCACCCGGCCGACGCCGTCGATACGCCGCAGTTCCTCGACGATGTTGCGCGCCATGTAGTCGCTGAGGGCGGTTTCGTCGAACCGGCCGTCATCGGATTTCAACCCGACGATCATCAGGAAGCCCGACGACGACGATTCGACGGTCAGGCCGTTCTGGCGCACCACCTGCGGCAGCCGCGGCTCGATGGATTTGAGCTTGTTCTGCACATCGACCTGGGCCATGTCCGGCGCGGTGCCGGGCTTGAAGGTGGCGGTGACGGTGGCCGATCCGGAGGCGTCGGACACCGATTCGAAATAGAGCAGGTTCTTGACGCTCGACAGTTCGCGTTCGATCAGGCTGATCACGCCGTCATTCATCGTCTGCGGCGTGGCCCCGGGGTAGGTTGCCAGAATACTGACGGTTGGCGGCGCCACCGAGGGGTAGCGGGCGATCGGCAGCTGTGGAATGGCGATCACGCCGAACAGGATGATGAACAGGGCGATGACCCAGGCGAACACCGGGCGCCGGATGAAGAATTGGGGCATTTTGGAATTGTCCTGTTCGCTCAGCGCATGGTGGTGGCGGTTGGTTTGGAAACCGGCCAGTCACGCGCGGCCACCGGGACGCCCTCGGACAGACGGTCCATGCCCTCGACCACGATCTTCTGCCCGGCTTCGAGGCCGGCGCCGACGCGATAGCAGCGGTCCACCAGTTCGCCGAGTTCCACCGGCTTGAGCGAGGCCTGATCGTTCCCGTCGAGCGTCCAGACCTGCGGCTGGCCACCGACGCGCACCACCGCCTGCTGGGGAAGGGTCAGGGCATCGGCGTAGCTCGTGCGCGGCACCCGCGCGCGAACGAACATGCCCGGAAGCAGATCTCGCTGCGGGTTGTCGACAAGGATGCGGAGCAGCACGTCGCCCGTGCCGGGATCGACGGAGATGCCCGAGAACAGCACGCGCCCGGTCGTGTCGTACGGTTTGCCGTCGTCGCGCAGAATGGCGACCGGCAGGCCATCCCCGGCCTCCGCTTGCCGCAGGGCCAGGGCCTTGCGCAGGGAAGCGAGCGAGGATGCCGGCTGGCGCACGTCCACATAGACCTGATCGATCTGCTGGACGCGCGCCATCGGATTGCCGTCGCTGCCGCCGACCAGCGCCCCCTCGGTCACCAGTGCCTGGTCGACGCGTCCCGGGATCGGCGCCTCCACCGTGGCGAATTTCAGGTCGAGTGTGCGGCGTGCCAGGGTGGCGCGAGCCTGCGCCACCTCGGCCACGGCCTGATCATGCTGGAACACCGCATTGTCATAGACTTGTCGGCTGACGGCGTCGGACTTCACCAGCGGCTGCAGCCTCGCCACCTGCACCCTGGCGCGCTCCAGCCCCACCGTTGCCCGCTGCAGGGCGGCGGCGGCAATGTCCACCTCGGCCTTGAATGGCGCTGGATCGATCTGGAACAGTGGCTGGCCGGCACGCACCTCGCTGCCTTGCTCGAAGCTTCGGTGCAGCACGATGCCGCTGACCTGCGGCCGTATCTCGGCAACCCGCAACGCGGCGACACGGCCCGGCAGATCGTCCGTCAGTTCCAGTCGGGATGGCGCAAGGGTGAGAACGGAAACCTGCGGGGCCGGAGGGACCACGGCCGGTTCGGACCGCTCGCACCCCGCCATCAGCATCACGGCCATCAAGGCACAGGCGCCGCCATGGCGGCGCAACTGGTCGATCCTCATTCTCTTTCCTTCAGGCGCCGGCCGGTCTCAACAAGAACGCCGACAAACTGAAGGCAGCAGATTGCGTTTCGGTCGAGGGAGTGTGGAGATTTGATGGAGATTGAAGTTTATAGCGAACTTCCGCAAAGCCGATGGTGCCCGCCCCCGCCCGACCTCTCAGGCCGCTACGGCGGCTTCCGTCCATCCTTTTCCTGCCATACCCGCGCCACCTGCCTGTTCACCCTGCCCGCCATCCTGCTGGGCACCGGACAGCGCACGCCCAAGCCCATCGTCGCCGTCCTCGACGCCGGAGCGCCGCTGGCGGTCCGCCGCCACTGACCGCGCGCGGCTCCGGAGTGAACGGCGCGTGACCATGCTATGGTTGCCGCCCCATGCTTCCTTGATTTTGGTCAGGGAGCAGGGATCGGGAGGTCGATAGGTTGGATTGATCAGCTCCGGTCTTGCTTTCAGGCGCTCGCTCACGACCTCGTCGGGGGATCGGCCATCCAAGACCCGATGGCGGCGAGCGTTGTAGGCGAGGTTGTAGCCTTTCAGTAGGCACTCCAAGGCCTGATAGGGCCGATACCCATCACCAGCACCTCCCGCCCGATGCGGCCGGTGAAGCGCCCGACCATGCCGTTAGTGATTGTCCCGCTTGCGCGAACCAGCCAGCCATTCAGGTGCCGAAACCCTGATGCGGATCAGTTCGGATCGCATCGCCCCATGTACGGTCCCGGCGCACCGCACTGAGGGTGGAATGGTTCGACCTGTCAACTTCACAACGGGCGGAAGAACGATGGAGTTGACCAGACCTTTTGGTCTGGCGCAGTGACGACCGGAAGATAGCCCGCAAGGTGGAGGCCCCGTAATCGTCAGGGAGGCATCGGCCCATCCAGGCAAGCCGGTATAAAGCCTCACATCCAGCGGCCTGTGCTTGCCAACGCTGCCGCGGATGTCGCGACAGGGAAGGGGTGGCCGCTCAGGACAAGGCGGCCAGTTCCGCTTCCAACTCGGCAAGCCTCTCGGCCCAGTGCCGCTTTTCATTCATCGCCCGTTTGATTTCCCGCAACAATTCAGCACGACGGTCAGTTGACGGGGGAGGGGAGGGTGCTCGCAGACGCTTACGGAAAGCCGTCAGTTCGGACTTTCGCACCGTCGGCCGAACAAGCCCTTCCTGCTTGGCGATCTTCAGCTCATCCTCCTTAAGGGAGGTCAGCAGATATGCCGCTTCCGATTCCTTCGGTAGCTCGTCCGGTCCGACGAAGCCGTTGCGCAGCGCAGCGGCTACCGTCATGTACCGGTTGGCGCTCTGGTAGCTGAGGTTGCGCAAGGCACCGCTCTTGATCCTATCGTTGATGAGCTTCACGAACTGCCCATGCGGTACGCTCGCTTTCCAGTCGAGAAGGACCTCGCCGACGAGCACGAACCGTTCCCGGCTCTCTTCCAGGAGGCGGTTGATGGCGTCTTCAAAACTCTCGCCGGCTAGAGTTTTGATGGCTCCGGTTATGACAGGCCCTGGGGCCTGTATGTCATCGAACCGGATGTCTGACACCGCCGTCTTGGTGGCCTTCCTCATGACTTGAACCCCAGCTTGGATGCCACGTATTTCCAGAGCGCCACGAAATCCTCCACCGACTTGGCTCCGGTTACTTCGACGACGCCGAGGCCAGCGGCATAACTGCGGTAGACCTCTGCCAGGTCGGGGAGGTCCACGGGCGCCACTTCGCCACCTCCAGCAAGACCGCGCCGTGCATCGGTGACTTCCTTGACCCTGGGCTTTACCTTGTTGAGGACGAAGGTGGTTGCTTTCCCCCGCGAACGGACGAGCGTAAGAGTGCCGCGAACGGACTCGAGATCCTCGGGCGTCGCCTGGAGAGGTGTCAGGATCAAGTCGGCTTGATCGATCAGCTTTTCAGCATTGGGACGGATAGCCGTCATCTCGATCGCTGTCGGGGTGTCGATCACCAACAGGTCGATGCCGTCCAATGGCTCGACCGGATCCGACATTTCGGCAAGTGAGTCTTGGTAATGGTCAATGGCCGGCGCGTTATCGGGCCGCTTCTGCCACCAGCGGGTCAGCGTGCCCTGGGGATCGGTGTCCAGGGTTGCTACACGAAGCCCGGCCGCCGCCGCTGCTGCAGCCACGTTGCGGGCGGTCGTGGTCTTTCCAACGCCCCCCTTGCCGTTCAGCACCAACAAGATTTTCACCGCAGCCTCCAAAATTCAGCCGGAGGATGGGAGACGGAAGGGGAGGGTGTCAACGGGTGTGGGGAAGTTCCAACTTCCTATTGGAACTTCCCCACGGTCAACGACCGATGAGCCGTTCGGGAATCGGAGGAGGGGAGGGGTGCAGGACGAGGCCCCTACCCTCTTCGTCTTCGATGACTCTGGCTTCCGGGTAGACCGACAGCGCATAGGCCAGAGCGGTCCGGAATTCGGGTTTGAAGTAGCGGAGAGTCGCACCTGTTCCGAACTGGTCAAATACAGCCTTCCAGCTCACCGGCTTTGCTTTTTCAAGCACATGAAGGCGGTAGGCCAGCCAGACATAGATGTCGAAGGCCATGCTCTTACCGGCGATGTGGCGGATCGCCGGTTCCCAGACCGGGACAGGATGTTCCTTTAACAGGCGGAAAAACGCTTCCGACAGCGACACGCGATCATCCCAGAGATCACCCTGCTGGTCAAGGCCGCGAAGTCTGATGCCGCCTTCGACGAAAGAACCGTTCCGAAAGCCCTCAGTTTGGCCATCGCACCAGTCGAAGGTCAGGGTGCAGCGCGAGATTCGCTCGGCTTGGTTCCGGACCTCGGTATAGGTCTTTCCACCCACCGCGACGCCCATCCTGTCCAGCCATTGGTTCATGGAGCGGCCGAGTTCGACTACGGGCGAATTGGTTCGGACGGCTTGGGTTTGGAGGTATAGCAGGATAAGGCGTGCCTTCGAGCCATATGGGACGCCGATCTTGCGGTAATCATCGGCCGTGCGCGGATTCGGAACCTTCTTAGTCTCGCCGGGCTTGATCAAAAGCGATAGATTGCCGTTGCTGCGAACCCAGTTCTGTTCGTCATCCAGACGGCGGTGGGGCAGGGCGGTCAAACAGAATCCGGAGTAGGTGATTCCGACTTCGTTGCTTTCCTCTTCCAGGATACTGGCAGCGATGTTGAAATACGGGATCTCCTGCTCGCTGATCATGCGGCGAGCAGCCTCACGTCCGTGTTGGACGATCAGCTTGTGAACCTGTGTCATGCCGAGCCTCCACCTATCCTTCCCAACGGAACCACGATGCCGTTTGACTTTCCACTTGGAACTTCCCCACGGAAGCTAATTGGTAAGCTAATTGAGACTCTATTTGTAATGTGCGGGGAAGGTCCAAGGGATAACGCCGAGTCGCGTGGGGAAGCTCCAAACCGGCGTGGGGAAGGTCCAATGCTGTTTGGCTGGGAGAAGGGCGCTTTGTTATGGTGTTTGTGCTCGTAGAAGGGCGAATCGGGGAAGAGCTTGGAACTTCCCCACACCCTTTGGAACTTCCCCACGGAGCTGGTTGGCTTTGACACGAGAACTGGGCCGGTGCACAGCAAGCTCCGATTTTTTGACTGAACTGATGTGGTGGACGGTCCTTTGACCTTTTGGGATCGGTGGGAAGCTGATGCCGTCGAAGAAACCAGCTCAGAGCAGTCGTCCAAGGAAGAGGTGGTGACGATCGCTCTGGACTTGGCGAAGAAGGTTTTCCAGGTCCATGGGATCGATGCGAATGGAAAGATCCTGGTTCGTCGGCAGCTGCGACGGGGCGAGGTTCTGAAGTTCTTCCAGAGCGTGCCGCCATGCCTGGTCGGGATGGAAGCCTGTGGCACGGGGCATCACTGGGCTCGGGAGATTTCATCTTTGGGGCATACGGTGAGACTGATGCCGCCCGCTTACGTCAAACCGTCTGTGAAGCGGGGCAAGACCGACGCGGCCGATGCCGAGGCGATTTGCGAAGCGGTCACGCGGCCGACCATGCGCTATGTGGCCGTCAAGACCGTGGGCCAGCAGGCCGCGCTGACGCTGCACAAGACGCGCGACCTGCTGGTGCGGCAGCGAACGATGCTGATCAACGGTTTGCGTGGGCACCTTGCAGAGTTCGGGAGCATTGCGGCCAAGGGACCTGGGGGCGTGAAAGCGGCGACCGAGGCCCTCCATGAGGCGCAGGATCGCCTGCCGGAGCTGGCAGGCGCTGCACGGCATCGTCGATCAACTCCGACAGCTCGAGGCCGAGATTGAGCTCAGCGGCTGGAAAAGCGCATTCTCGCTTGGCATCGGGCCAGCGACATCAGCCGGCGTTTGGCGACCATTCCCGGCATTGGACCGATCGTTGCGAGTGCTCTCGCGGCGGCTGTGCCGGACGGCACGCTGTTCCGATCCGGCCGGCGGTTCCCCGCATGGCTCGGCCTGACGCCGAAGGCCCACAGCAGCGGCGGCAAGGAGCGCCAGGTCGGTATCAGCAAGCTGGGCGACGGCTATCTTCGGCGCCTGCTCGTCGTTGCTGCAACGGCAGTGATGCGGCTGGTCCGAAAGGACGATGCCAGCCGCAGTTGGGCGACAAAGCTGCTGGAGCGTAAGCCAGTCAAGCTGGCCGCCGTGGCCCTGGCCAACAAGGCCGCGCGCATTGCCTGGGTGGTGAGACGTGATGACGTACCGGCAGGACCGGGGATCGGCCAAATCCTTGGGGACGAAGCGCCGCCGAGCGCGATGAGGTGATTTGGGCGTCGATCCGCGGACTTCATCAAGGCCAGCAGCCAGCGGCTGCGACAACAGGCCGGACACATGGATGCATCCTTCCCGGCCAGCCAGCCCGGATTTCCCTTTTGCGTCGGAGGGGCCGTCCACCACAACACCTCAACAGACGGCGGTTCCCACCGTCTGCCTCAGGAAATCCCAATTGTAGAACTAAATATGCATGACGCCGAAGCCAACCCGCTCGTGGTTCGTTTCCGGATGGAAGGCAGATTCTCCATAAGCTGCGACAACGATCCAACGGCCGTCCGTTGCTATGGCAACCTTTACCTTCAGGCTCGATTCTGCAGCAACGTCCGAACTCAAGCCTTTCAGGCATTCCAGTCCGGCATGGATTACGGCATGAATCTCATTGTGGTGATGGTGAATTAGACCTGACTGTAAAGCGCATCCAACAATCGATTTGACAAATGTTCTAGTTACATCCGATCTTGGTCCGGAGACCATAGTAAATCCTAATTTTACCTTTGTATTTTTGGCTATATGTTCCTTGAATATATCCTCCTCCTCTCGCGAGCTGATTGCTGCAAGAATAGCAATCTTACCGAGGCGGTCCGGGTGGATGTCCATTCGGGGAACTCCCTCACATATGCAGCATGACAAAATCAGAGTGAATACTGGCTTATAGCCGAAAATAAGCCCAAAGTTCCAACTCGGAAATTTTTATGATTGCTAGAATTTTACCATCAGCCGTATCGACGGTTGCATATCGCCGATATCGGTTGATTATTTGTTGTGCAGCGATGATGATCATGCAAGCTCTTATTTTGAATCAATAAATATTATGAGTTTCAGAAGTTGGCTGCGAATGTGGACGCCTCGAAAAACTGTAGTGCTGCGGGCGTTATCGTGATTCCCTTGCCCTGAAGGGCGCTCGGGGGAGCAATGGCCGGTCAAGCAGGGCTGTTCGATCTTCAGGATCGCTACGCAGAACTGAGCAAGAGCGGCGATCTGCTTGAAGGTCTGTTGTCGGTGGTGGACTTCGAGGTTTTTCGTCCGACGCGGGATACGGCCTTGGGGCGCACGGATCGTTCCAGGGACGGTCGTCCGCCGTTGGACGCTGTGATGATGTTCAAGATCCTGGTGCTCCAGGCGCTGTATGGGCTGTCGGACGAGCAGGCGGCGTATCAGGTTCGCGGCCGGCATGTCGTTCATGCGGGTCTCCGGGCTGGGATTGGGCGACCGGGTTCCGAATCGCAAGACGATCTGGCTGTTCCGCGAGGCCGTGGTGACGGCGGTGGCGATGGAGGAGTTGTTCGCCCGCTTCGACGCTGGCCTGAAGGAGCGCGGTTACTTTGCGCTGGGCGGTCAGATCGTCGATGCCTCCATCGTGGAAGCGCCCAGGCAGCGGCTGAGCAAGGAGGAGGAGCGGCACATCCGACCCAGCCCGGCCACCGGCCAAGGCGCGGCAGAAGGATACGCAGGCGCGCTGGACTGTGAAGCGGCCATCGCAGCGGCGGGCCGCCGCAGCATGGTGCATTTCCGAGAATCCGAAGGGGCGATCGATGCCGAGACCGCACCAACGCGCCAACCGCGCCCGCTCGATTCCACCGGGCGAAGGGGGTGGGAAAGACGAGCGGCACCTGGAAAAGCACGGTGGCCAAGCACGCCGGAGTTGGCGCAAGCTGCATCTCGCCGTCGATCCCGATAGCGGTGAAATCCTCGCCTTGGAACTGACGACCACGCAGGACGGCGATACTTCTCCGGTCGGGCCGTTGCTCGGTCAGCTATCGTTCTGCTGCGATGCGACCTGGAGGCTGCCGGGATCGGCCCGTCGGCGGCGCTGGCCGATCGCTGCGGCGGCCGGGCGGACGCAATCTTTCGACGCCTGGACCGAAACGGCATGCGCCGAACTGTCGCGCGCCGTCGCCTCCGCGCTCAGCCTCATCGACGTCCAGGAGGTGGTCGTCGACGGTTTCCTGCCACCGTCCTGGTGCGACCGCTCCACGCAACAGCTGTCCGCTGCGGTGGAGCGCTTCAACCGTTCGGGACTGAGGGCAGCACCGGTGATGGCGGAGTCGATTGGCCCGACAGCCCGCGTACTGCAGGCGGCGATGCTGCCGCTGAAGGCGTGGTTCTCGCCCGGCAGCGATCGGCTGATCCGGTCGGGCATGGCGTGGGATTTGATCTGACGGCTCGGATCAAGATGCCGGTCTACCCGAGCAGGGCCGCCGCTTCCGCCAGCGTCGGCGCCGAGTCCGCCGCACCGGCGCGGGTGGTGGCGAGTGCGCCGCAGGCGGCAGCGAAGCGCACCGCGCTGGCCAGATCCTCACCGCGCGCCAGGGCAAAGGCCAGACCGCCATTGAAGCAATCCCCGGCCGCGACCGTATCGATCGCCGTCACCGGGAAGGGGGAGATGAAGCCCTGCTGGCCCGGCCCCCGGTAATAGACGCCCCTTGCCCCCATCTTGACGATGGCGATGGACAGGCCCCGCTCCAACAGCCGGTCCGCGGCGGCGGCGGCGTCCTCCGGGCAGGTCGGCCGCAGCCCGACCAGGGTCTCGGTCTCGGTCTCGTTCGGCGTCATAGCGTCGACGGCCCGGAACACGTCCGCCGGCAGGCCATGGCGCGGTGCCGGCGCCGGGTCGAGGATGACGCGCCCGCCGCCGGCCCGCACCGCCGCGGCCGCGGCCAGTCCGGCGGAGAGCGGGGTTTCCAGCTGAAGCAGCAGGATGGCGGAGGCGGCGAACAGCGGGCCGGCTCGGACCACGTCGTCCGTGCTCACCGCCATGTTGGCGCCGCCGACCACGGTGATGCAGTTCTCGCCCGAGGACTCGACGCCGATCACCGCGATGCCGGTGGGATGGTCCGGGTCCGCCGACAGATGGCCGGTGCGAACGCCGAAGCCGGCCAGCCGGCTGCGCGCCATCTCGCCGAAGGCGTCGTTTCCGGTGCGGCCGACCATCTCCACCTGTCCGCCCAGCCGTGCGGCCGCCGCGGCCTGGTTGGCGCCCTTGCCGCCAAGCCCCATGGCATAGCTGCCGCCATGCACCGTCTCACCCGGACGGGGAAGCCGGTCGGAATAGGCGCAGACGTCGATGTTGACGCTGCCGAAGACGGTGATCGGACGTGTCATGGTCATGAAAGCCTCTCGCAGGGACGGCCGACCGAGGCGCGCAGCACGAGGTCGGGCGGCAGGGACAACAGGTCCGGCAGGGGCCGGCCGTCTTCCAGGTGATCGATCAGAAGCTCCGCCGCGCGGGCGCCGAGCAGGCTCGCCGATTGGCGGATGGTGGAGAGCGGCGGGGTGAGGTAGGCGGCCAGCTCGATGTCGTCATAGCCCAGCACCGACAGCCGGTCCGGAACCGTCAGCCCGCGTTCCGCCGCGGCGCGCAGCACGCCGGCCGCCATCAGGTCGTTGAAGGCGAAGATCGCGTCGGGTACATCCCCGGCATCGAGCAAGTCCGCCGCCGCGGCAAAGCCGCCGGCGATGGTCAGGTCGGCCTCGCGCAGCCGGGCCGGGTCGAGCGTCAGGCCGGCCGTGCCCAACTCCTCGACGAAGCCGGCCAGCCGGGCGCGGGAGCGCGGATGGCGACCCGGACCGGTGATGCAGGCGATGCGGCGAAAGCCGCGTTCCGCCAGCAGCCGGGCGGCCAGCCGCCCGCCCATCACCGAATCGTCGGTCACCGTGCAGGCGCCCGCACGCGGGTCGGTGTCGAGCAGCAGCAGCGGCAGGTCGGGGGCGCGGCCCTGGACGTCGTCGAGAAAGCCGGGATCGGCATCGCTGGTCATCACCGCGAGCCCGTCGATCCGGCGGTTGTGCAGCGCCTCGAAGGCGCGGAGCTGCTTGCCCGGCTCGTCGTCGGTGTTGCAGAGGATCAGGCTGTAGCCGCGGTCGGAACTGACCGTTTCCAGCCCATGGATGACATGGGCGAAGAAGGGGTTGGAGCTGGCGGTGACGATCATCCCGAGCGTGCGGGTGCGGTTGCCCTTCAGCGCGCGGGCGATGCCGTTCGGCGTGTAGCCCAGCCGTTCGATGGCGGCGCGCACCAGCTGCTCGGTCTCCGGCGCCACGAAGCGGGTGGCGTTGACGACGTGGGAGACGGTGCTCATCGACACGCCGGCCTCGCGGGCCACATCCCTGATCGTCGCCATGCCGCCGCTCCCCAACGCGTCTCCCCGGCCGGCACGAGGTGTGCCGGCCGGGGGAGGCTGTACTTACTTCGTCACCATCTTCAGCTCAACCGGGGTGAAGGCCGGGACCTTCTCGCCCTTCAGCACCTTGTCGGCGGTCTCGACGCCCTTCTCGCCGATCAGGCCGGCCTGCTGGGCGACCGAGGCGGTCAGGGTGCCGGCATTGATGGCGGCGACGCCCTCGTCGGTGCCGTCGAAGCCGACCACCGGGATCTTGCGGCCCGACGCCTGGACCGCCTTGACGGCGCCCAGCGCCATCTCGTCGTTGTGGGCGAACACCACGTCGATCTTCTGCTGGGCCTGGAGGATGTTCTCCATGACGTTCAGCGCCTTGGTGCGGTCGAAGTCGGCCGGCTGGCTCGCCACCACCTTGATCCCGGCGGCCTTGTCGACCACGTCGTGGAAGCCCTTGCCGCGGTCGCGGGCGGCCGAGGCGCCCGGCAGGCCCTGCAGCTCGACGACGGCGCCCTGGCCCTTCAGCATGTCGACCACCAGCTGGCCGGCCATCCGCCCGCCCGCCACGTTGTCGGACGCGATGTGGGAGACGACCTCGCCGCCATTGGCCGAGCGGTCGAGCGTCACCACCGGGATCTTGGCGCGGTTGGCCGAACGGACCGCCGAGCGCACAGCGTCGGAATCGGTCGGGTTGACCAGCAGAAGCTTGACCTTCTTGTTCACCACGTCCTCGACATTGGCCAGCTCCTTGGCCGGGTCGTTCTGGGAATCGAGGACCAGCAGATTGTAGCCCAGCGCCTTGGCCTTGGCCTCGGCCCCGTTCTTCAGCGTGACGAAGAAGGGGTTGTTGAGGGTCGAGACGACCAGGGCGATGGTGTCGGCCGCCTGGGCATTTGCCGAGGCGAACAGGGCGGTGGCGGCGACGGTGGCGGCGGTCAGAAACTTACGCATGCTGGGTTTTCCTTCCTCATCGTTCTTGTTCGTGCAGCGGGGACAATAGGAGAGGGCCGATCCGGATAAATGGTCGTCTTACGGCGACTTGCGGCTGTCGGCGAGCACCGCGAGCAGGATGACCGCACCCTTGGCGATCATCTGGTAATAGGAGGAGACGTCCATCAGGTTCAGCGCGTTGTTCAGCACCCCGATGATGAGGGCGCCGACCAGCGTGCCGAACAGGGTGCCCTTGCCGCCGGACAGGCTGGTTCCACCGACCACGACGGCGGCGATGGCGTCCAGCTCGTAGCCGGCGCCGGCGGTCGGCTGCGCGCTTTCCAGCCGGGCGGTCAGGATGACGCCGGCCAGCGCCGCCAGCAGGCCCGACAGGGCGTAGATGGTCGTCTTCTCGAAATTGACGCGGATGCCAGACAGCCGGGCCACCACCTCGTTGCCGCCGACCGCATAGGTGTAGCGGCCGAAGCGGGTGCGGGTCAGGACGAGGCCGCAGACGGCGAAGACGACGCCCGCGATCACCACCGGCACCGGAATGCCGAGCAGATAGCCGCCGCCGACGCTCCAGAAGGCGTCGGCCGCCGCACCGCTCCCCGTGGTGATCGGCCGTCCGTCGGTGAAGACCAGCGTGGCGCCGCGCAGCATGGTCATGGCGACCAGCGTGGCGACGAAGGGCTGCACGCCGCCGGTGCCGATGACGACGCCGTTGACGGCGCCCAGCCCGGCGCCCAGCAGCAGGCTGATGGGGATGGCGAGCCAGATCGACATGTCCCCCGCCACCAGCCAGGCGCAGACCGCCCCGCAGAAGGCCAGGACCGAGCCGACCGACAGGTCGATGCCGCCCGACAGGATGACGTAGGTCATGCCCACCGCGATCACCGCGTTGATCGAGGTCTGCCGCAGGATGTTCAGCAGATTGTCGACGGTCAGGAAGCTGGGGCTGAGGATGGCGACAACCGCCATCAGCACGATCAGGCCGACCAGCGGCTTGTTGCGGGACAGGAATCGTATCAGCATGGTCATCGTCGTCTCTCTGCCGGCCCTCATCCGATGGCGCAGGCCATGATCTTTTCCTGGGTAGCCTCGTCCCGGCCGAAGCGGCCGGTGATCCGCCCGCCGGCCATGACGAGGATGCGGTCCGACAGGCCCAGCAGTTCCGGCATGTCCGACGACATCAGCAGGATGCACAGGCCCTGGGCCTTGAGGCCGTTGATAAGGCCATAGATTTCCCGGCGGGCGCCGACATCGACGCCGCGCGTCGGCTCGTCCAGGATCACGACCTTCGGCGACAGCATCAGCGCCTTGGCCAGCGAGATCTTCTGCTGGTTGCCGCCCGACAGCGTCCTCACCTCCGCCCCGATGCCGTGCGCCTTGACCGAGAAGGCGGCCATGAAGCGGTCGATGGCGGTGCGCTCGTCGGCCTGCCGGACGATGCCGGCCGGGCCGCAGAGCTGCTTGAGGGCCGCCAGCGACATGTTGGTGCGGATGGAATGGGACTGGATCAGCCCCTCCGCCTTGCGGTCCTCGGGCACATAGGCGATGCCGGCGGTCACGCCGTCGCGGGGGTGGCGCAGCCGCACCTCCGTCCCATCGACCAGAACGCGCCCGGCGCGCAGCCGGCTGGCGCCGAAGATCGCCTTGCCCAGTTCGGTCCGCCCGGCGCCCATCAATCCGGCGAAGCCCAGGATCTCGCCGCCGGTGGCGGTGAAGCTGACGTCGTTCACGCCCTCGGCGCTCACGCCTTCCACCGCCAGCCGCTCCGGCCCGGCGGGGCAGGGCAGGTAGGGGTACTGGTCGGTGATGGAGCGGCCGACCATGTGGCGGATCAGTCCGGCCTCGTCGAGGTCGGCCACCGCGCCGCGGTGGACCATATGGCCGTCGCGCAGAACGGTGACGCTGTCGCACAGCGCGAAGATCTCGCCCAGCCGGTGCGAGATGTAGACGATGCCCTTGCCCTCATCCTTCAGGCCGCGGATCACCTCGAACAGGACGGCGGTCTCGACGTCGGTCAGGGCGTCGGTCGGCTCGTCCATGATGATGAGTTCGGCGTTCAGCGACAGGGCGCGGGCGATCTCCACCATCTGCTGCTGGCCGACGCTGAGGCTGCCGACCGGCCGGTCCGGGTCGATGGACTGGCGCAGCCGCGCCAGCAGGGCCGCCGCCTCCCGCCGCATCCGGGCACGGTCGATCAGTCCCAGCCGGTTCACGGGCTCGCGCCCCAGCCAGATGTTGTCGGACACCGACAGGTGCGGCAGCAGGTTCAGTTCCTGGTGAATCATGGCGATGCCGGCGTCGATGGCCTGCCGCGGCGCGGTGAAGCTCACCGACCGTCCGCGGAACCTCATCGCCGTCGCCGAGTCCGGCAGGACGATGCCGGTGACGATGCGCATCAGCGTCGATTTGCCGGCGCCATTCTCGCCGATCAGCGCCATGACCTCGCCGGCACGCAGGCGGAAATCCACCCCGTCCAGCACCGTGACGCCGTTGAACCCCTTGCCGACCCCCTGGAGGTCGAGCAGGAACCCGGTTTCTGGGTCCATGTCAGCCTCGCGGATCAGAAGGTTACGCCGGACTGGAGAAGGATGTTGGCGTAGGGGGAGCATTCGCCCGTGCGCACCACGGCGGCTGAGCCGGCGGTCAGCCGCTTGAACTCCTCATGCGGAACCTCGTCCAGGGCGATGGCACGGCCCTGGGCCGCTGCCATGCGCTCCAGCCGTTCGGCCAGAGCGGCGCGCAGGGACGGATTCACCGCCGCCATCTCTGCCGCGATCACAGCGCGCTCGACCATCATCTCCCCGGCAATGGCGTCGAGGATCTGGAGGAAGGAGGGCAGGCCGGGCGTGACCGCCAGATCGATGCGCTCCGGACCGGCGGGGATCGGCAGTCCGGCATCGGCGATGGTCAACGCCTGGGTATGGCCCAACGACGCGACGGCGTGGCTGAGCGGGGCATTGAGAAGGCCGATCCGTTTCATGGCAAAGCGGGCTCCAACTGGGCGGGACAGCGGGAGCCTAGCGTTATCGAAACGTTTGCGCAAACGTTTGCGGTGCTGCAGTGCACCAATTCGGTGCCGCAGCGCGGTGTGGCGGTGGCCGAAAGTGTCGGCTATCGCGGTGCTGGCACGCTGGAATATCTTTATGACGGGGTGAGTGTTGCCAACTTGACCAGCCAAGGACGCAATGAAGATGTGCAGCCCCGCTTTTGGGGCGTTGGTCAGCTGACCTGAGCAAGGCCAGTCACCTTGCGCCAAGCCGTGTCGGACTTCACGGGGCGCCACTTCGAAGGTGAGACCGTGCTCTGTGCGGTGTGCTGGGACTGCCGGTCCGGCATCAGCTACCGCGATCTCGAGCAGATGATGGCCGAGCGCGGCGTCACGGTCGATCATTCAACGATCTACCGCTTGGTGCAGAAGCACGCGCTGGAGATCGAGACGCGGCTACGCTGGCAGCGGCTCTGCCCACGGTCAACCAGTTGGCGGGTCGACAAGACCTACGCCAAGCGCTTCCTGTCCAGGGCGCTGAACGGCTTGAAGGCGTGGGAGACGCCGATGGTCATCAACACCGACAAGGCGCCAAACCCAGCAGTTCGAGCGCCAGGACGCATAGCGTCGGCGGTGATCAAGGCTCCCGCCTCGCACCGAGCTGCGCCGGACCTTCCAGAGGCCGGGCGGGAATCGGCGAGCGGACCGGGCGTGGAGGGCAAGGGCAGGAATGCTAAATTTGCTATCTAAGGATTTATCACATTCTATTTTTTCACCCTTAAGCATTGTCTGCTGGCGCAAATTTGCGCTATAAAGGTTTTGTCATCTGCCAATAAGACTACCATGCCGGGAGGTCTTGGGCATTGAGACCAAAAACTGGAGGATTTTGAATGTCGGTCAAATTTGCCGGAGCATTGGGTTTTGCGGCCTCCCTGCTGTCCGCCGTGCCGGCTCTGGCTGGAACCACCGGTGTCGTTGTGCAGAATCTTTCCGGCCAAACCGTTACGGTGTCTGGGACCAGCATCGGCCTGCCGACCTCGATCAACAACGGCAGCTCGGGATCGGGCACATCCAGCTTTTCCTCCGGTCAGCCGGACAGTGGTGTTTTGACCGTGTCGGGGGGCGGGAAATCTTGCAGCTTCTCATGGTCGCGGCCGGGGCAGCAGGTTAAGAACGGCCCGCTCTGCGGTACTTTGACCAGCTTTTCGACGAAGCTTGGAGTAGGCTCCTGGACTTGCAGCAATGTGGTCGTGAGCCAGCAGCCCTCTCCCACCTGCTCGGGCAACGTGAAGTTCACGATCCAGTAACATGCGATGGCGGGCATCCACTTGCTATGCCCGCCAGTCTTCCCGCTGACGGAGTGTCGAAAATGGCTGGAGCGATCACGGATTACAACGGCCCCAACGTCACACTTGCGGGCGGTTCCGCTTTGAAGAAATTCATGGAAAATACCGCCGCTGCAGCCAAGAAAAAAATCGAAGAAACCGGAAGCGTCGAAGGTTTCAAGGCGAATTTCAGGTCTGCCAATGGCGAGATTTCCGTAAATATCACATCCGAGTATGGGACCGACTTAAACGGCAAATCAGGCTATGCCCTATCCTATCGCCTGGAGACGACAGACAACGGCGTGCAGGTCGGTGGCGGCGAAGGTGGCGGTAAAGTTGCCGACAGTGGCGACGATATCGATGAATTTGTCTCGACCGTAGGCAAGATGAATGATTCGGTCGGAACAAAGTCATCAAAGATGACAGAGGAAGAAGAGCTTCAATACGTAAAAGAAAATTTTACGCCAGATCAATATGAAAAATTCGCCCAGAGTGTAAAGGAATCCAAAGCGGCCTATGAAGCTCAGCAGAGGGAGTCGCGAGGGGAGAAAGGCGATGGGGCCTCACCGGCATCTGGCGGCGGCACGCGGCTTGACCGGATGAAGGCGCGGAGCGAGGACGCGGCACGGCTTGCCGAACGGCTGCTGCAGGGCGTGACCGGGCAGGACCGGTCGGGCGGGAACGGCTCGGCGCATTGGCTGGCTGCCTCCCACACCGACCCCGCCGCCGACAAGTCCTCTGTCGAGACCGCGAACGAGGCGTCGTCCCTGCCTTCCTACAAGCCTGTCGATTTGAAGACCTGAACGCCGCCGGCCGGAGGCAGGAACCCGTCGGCACGACGGATGTCCGCATCCAAGGCCCGGCGCAGGCGGCGAGCACGGACGTCATCGCCCGTTCCGCTCGATCTTTGCCTGCCACAGGCGTTTTGCGTATGGTATGAATGGTTGCGGTTGTGGCAAAGGTGTTTGTGTGGCGGCTCTGAGCGCTCTCGACGCATGCGATGCGATCATACGCTGCATTGCGGTCGCCCTGGCTCTGGGATCTGCCGTTGGCGGCGTGGAGGCCGCACACGCCCAGGTGGCACCGCAACCCCGCTATGCCCACGACGGGTACGGGTCGCCGCCGCCGGCAACCGGTCCCGAGCTTCGCCTGACCTTGCCTGAGGCGGTCTATCTCGGGCTGCGGCGGAATCACGGAGTGCGGGGGGCCTATCTGCAACGGGTTCTCGACGCCTACAACCTGCATGTCGCGGAGTCCGCCTTCACCCCCCGGGGAAATCTGCTCTCCACCGTCGATGTTGACCGCACCGGCGGCAACCGCGGGGTCGCCATCGACCTGACGCCGACGGTACAGACGTTGACGCCATTGGGGACGGTCATCACGTTCGGCTGGGACCTGCGGCAAAGCAGCCGGCGGCAATCGAACGGCGGACTGTTGCGGGGGGAGTCGGCGCTCTCCCTTTCGGTCATCCAGCCGCTGCTGAAGGGGGCCGGCTTCGACATGGCGATGGCCCCGGTGCGCATCGCGCGGTTGCAGGAACGCTACAACCAGCTTCGCCTGAAGGCCGCGGTCGCCAACACCGTGACCGACATCGCCCGTGCCTATCACCAATTCGTCCAGACCCGCCAGCAGATCGCCCTGGCCGACGGCGCCCTGCAGCGCGCCCGCGATCTGGAGGCGACCAACCGCGCCCTGATCGCCGCCGGGCGGATGGCCGCTGTCGAGCTGTTCCAGGCCCAGGCGACCACGGCGGCCCAGGAACTGGCGCTGTCGCAGGCGCAAAGCGCGTTCGATGCCGCGCGGCTCTCCCTGCTGACACTGCTGGCGCTCGATCCCGACACGCGGGTCATTCCCGCCGAGCGGCTGACGGCGAAGCCGGTGCGGATCGACGTGAACGAGGTGAGGACGCTGGCCTTCGACAACAGGCCGGATTACCTGTCGCAGCTCATCGCCATCGAAAGCGCACGCGTCGGGCTGGATGTCGCCCGCAATCAAAGGCTTTGGGACGTTTCGGTGGTCGCCGGGGTAAGCGTGCCGGGGACCGGGCGCAGCGGCTGGCGGGCGTCGGAAAACCTGCCTGCCACCAAGACCGATCTGCGGGCCGGGCTGCAGCTCAACATCCCCATCAACGACCTGTCCCTGAAACAGCAGGAGGTTCAGGCGAGCGTCGGCCTGCGGCAGAACGAGGTTCTGCTGGAACAGCTGCGCGCCCAGGTCGATCAGCAGGTGCGCGACGGGGTGCGGACGGTCGACGCCATGTGGCGCCAATACACGCTCAGCCGGCAGGTGCGGGAACTGGGCGAACGGACGCTGGCCGGCGAAATGGCCAAGCTGCGCGCCGGACGGTCGAGCAACTTCCAGGTCGTGTCGTTCCAGGACCAGCTGCGTTCCGCCGAAAGCGGCGAGCTGGCGGCGCTGGTGGCCTATCTCGATGCGCTCGTCCTGCTGGACCTGCAGATCGGCACCACCATCGACACCTGGGGCATCCAGCTGAACGATCCGCCGCCATGATGCGCCAACCCATCCTCGCTCTCGACGGCGTTCACAAGAGCCATGGCCGCGCGGCAGGCACGGTTCAGGTGCTTCGCGACGTCTCGCTGGACATCCGGCATGGCGAGGTCTGCGCCATCGTCGGGTCGTCGGGGTCGGGAAAATCGACGCTGCTCTCGCTGATGGGGTTGCTGGACCGTCCGGATTCCGGGCGGCTCCGCTTCGAGGGGGAGGAGGTCGGCGCTGCCTCGGCGGACCGGCTGGCCGCACTGCGCAACCGCCGCATCGGCTTCGTCTTCCAGGCGTTCCATCTGCTGCCCCGGCTGACGGCGCTGGAGAATGTCGCCCTGCCGTTCCTGTACCGCGGCGTGCCGCCGCGCGTGGGGCGAGACCGCGCGGCGGCGATGCTGTGGCGGGTCGGACTGGGCGACCGGCTGCATCACCGGCCGGAAGAGATGTCGGGCGGTCAGCGCCAGCGCGTCGCGGTCGCCCGCGCGGTGGTCGGCGACCCGGCCCTGCTGCTGGCCGACGAGCCGACGGGAAATCTGGACAGCGCCACCGCGCGCCAGATCATCGACCTGTTTTTCGCCCTGAACGCCGATCTGGGTGTGACCGTGGCGCTCGTCACCCACGATCCCGCCATTGCGGCGCGTTGCGGGCGTCAATTGGTGATGCGGGACGGGCGTCTGGACAGCGCGGCGTCCGGTGGCGTCCCATGAAGTCCGTCAGGCCCCCGATGCCGATGGATGACGGGGAGTATGGCGGGTGCCGGTGGCGGGCGCTGGCGGCCGACGCCGTGCGCAACCTTGGAGCGATGCGGCAGCGCTCGCTTCTGGCCCTGCTCGGCATCGCCATCGGAACGGCGGCGGTGGTCGCCCTGATCTCCATCGGCGAGAATGCCAGGGAACACTCCATGCGCCAGTTCCTGGCCATGGGGGCTGACATCCTGACGGTCCAGAAGGATTTCGGCCTGTCCGGCCGGCCGGCGGCCCTGACCCTTGCCGATGTCGAGCGGCTGCGGGCGCTTCCCGGCATCGAGGAGGTCGCGCCGGTGGCGATGCTGGGGGTGGAGATCCGCCAGGGGCGCACCCGCTTGCCCAGCGCCGTCGCCGGCGTCACCCCCGATTTTTTTGCGCTGGTCCAGGCGAAAGCCGCGCAAGGCCGGATGCTGACGGATCAGGACCGCACCGCGACCGCCGTCGTTCTTGGAGCCGGGCTGGCCCGCCGCCTTGCGGAAGACGGCCGGCTCCCGGCGCCGGGCAGCCTGCTGCGGATGGGCGGATACAACCATACGGTGGTCGGCGTTCTCGCCGCAAGCGTACCGAACCCGGTATTGCCGCTGGATGTCGACAGCACGGCGTTCGTGCCCCTGTCCGGTGCGCGGCGGGTGTCGGCCAACAGCGACATCACCAACCTCGTGGTCCGCAAGACGTCGGCTGCCGCCGATCGGGCGGTGCGGCAATCGATGACCGGCCATTTCTCGGGCGGTGCTCATCCCCGCGCGGTCGTGGTGCAGAGCGCCCGCCAGTTGATCGTCGCGATGACCGATCAGGCGCGGGTTCACACCCTGCTGCTGGCCGCCATCGGCGGCGTGTCGCTGCTTGTCGGCGGGGTCGGCGTGATGAATGTGATGCTGATGGGCGTGGTGGAGCGGCGGCGCGAAATCGGCTTGCGCATGGCCTTGGGCGCCCGGCCCTTCGATGTCTGCGCAATGTTTCTGGCCGAAGCGCTCGCCCTCTCGCTCAGCGGCGGGATGGCGGGCGTCCTCCTGGGCCTCGCGGCGGCGGCGGTCTATGCATGGAATGCGGGGTGGAGCTTCGCGCCCTCGGTCCCGTCGCTGCCGCTGGGGCTTGGCATGTCCTGCGGAGTGGGGCTGTTCTTCGGACTTTACCCGGCGGTGCAGGCGTCCCGCCTGGAGCCGGTCGCGGCATTGCGCGGGGAATGAGCGCCGATGCGATCGACAGGGATGCAAGGAGCGGGGCGATGAGCGCGCAGACACCGCGCCCGGCGGGTGGCGGATCACGTCGGCGGCAGGCCCTGGACAGGCTTGTGTGGTTCTGCGGCGGCGCGCTGTGCGCCGGCCTCGTCCTGAGCGGCCCGTCCTGGCTTGAGGACGCGCAGGCCATGCTGTCCGGAAAGCGCGTCTCGACCGGCACGGCCGCGCCGATGCCTCGGGAGGTGGAACGGGAGATGGCCGCGCAGGTTCCCGTCCTGTCCGTGGCCGGAACGGTCGAACCGGGCCGCACGGTGGCGGTGGTCGCACCGTTTGCCGGATCGGTGAAGGAAAAGCGGTTCGATTACGGCCAACGGGTCGAAGCCGGTCAGGTGCTGCTGGTCATTGACGGCTTCGATATGGATATGCGCGTGCGCGATGCGGAGGCTGCCCTCCTCAAGACCGCGCAGCATCTGGATGAGGTCAGGACCTGGGCAACCGGCGCGGAGATGGCGCGTGCGCAACGCCAGGCGACCGCCGCCCGGCGGGAGGCCGAGCAGGCGCAGCGCCGTGTGCAGGATGCCAAGCCCTTGATTGCCCAGGGCATCATTCCACGGCAAGAGTATGAGGATCTGCAAAGGCAGGCCGAGGTGCTGGGGTTGAACCGCCTGGCGGCGGAAGAGGAGTTGGCCACCACCGCGAAGAAGGGTGGGCGCGATGCCGTCCGCATGGCTGAACTGGAGCATATGGGCGCCCTGGCGAAGGTCGAGGATCTGCGCCGGCAAATGGAGCGTGCGGTGGTGAAGGCCCCGGCTTCCGGCATGGTCATGAAGGCGCCAACCGCCCCGACAGCCAATACGTCCGGCGTCACGGTGGTCGAGGTTGGGGCCGGGCTGTCCCAAAACCAAAGCCTGTTCCTGATCGCCGAGATGGATAGCCTGGTGGTCGCGGCGCAGGTCGACGAGATGGACATCAACAGCCTGCGTGTCGGTCAGCCGGTTGACGTCACCGGCGATGCCTTTCCAGACAGTCCCTTGTCCGGACAGGTCGCCTGGATCGCGCAGCAGGCGACGGCCGCCGATGGAAGTGCGTCGCCCGGCGCCTCCTTCGCGGTTCGTGTGGCGCTGCCGTCTCTGTCCGACGTGCAGAAACAACGCATTCGTGTTGGCATGTCGGCAAATCTGACGATGAGAGCGAATGCAAGGCCGGGCGTTGCCGAATGAAGGGGCCCGGCTTTGTCCGAAAGACTCGGAGGCGGCGCTGGCGCACTGAAACCGTCCTGCCGGGCTCTGTTGCAAAGTTTGCCGGCGATCGCGAGATGATGGATATGGGCATCACCGCCGACGCTATGCGTCCTGGCGCTCGAACTGCTGGGTGTTGAACTGCACGGCCTCGGCGAGCGTGCCGTGGCCAATGTTGAAGGCGCGTTCGACGAGGCGTGCCTCGCCCCGCATGTTGCGGGTGAAATTGAAGCTGGACGCTTGGCCGTTGCGGAGCGCCCGCATCACCTCAAATCCCTCGATCGTCGCCTAGGCCGTCTTCAGGGCCTTGAAGCCCCGCACCGGGCGGATCAGCTGCTTCAGCTTGCCATGCTCGGCCTTCAGTTCCGCCAAGGCCGGCCCTTATCTTGGCGCCCTTGTCGGTGTTGATGGCCGCCGGCGTCTCCCACGCCTTCAAGCCGTTCAGCGCCTTGGACAGGAAGCGCCTGGCGGCGGCGGTGTTGCCACGCTTGTCGACGGATGCTCACTGTCGGCTGGTTTCGTTATTCTTCTTCGCTCGATCCTTCTTCGCCTGATCGTGATGCCACTTGATGGCGAAGAACATGCCCGTGCCTAACACGATAATCTTGAACGGGAAAAAGACCAAAGGGAACCAGTCATACATTCTGACTATCTCCAACTATGACCCTATCTGCCTCCGGGGGAATCCGACGTCGGTCAGGTCGAGCGCAAGTCTTTGTCTGCGGGCAGGGCCTCAGGCGGCTGGCTTGGTGCAGCCGTAGCGAAACGGGCCTCTCCCGCCCTGTAGGCAGGCCGGTGTTGAGAAGGGGAAGAAGCGGCCACTCCTGTTCGGATGACATCGCGTGTTCCTTCGCGAGGCTATGCGAGCAATGTCTGCATGCAATGTGTGATCGTATGCTCCATTGAGGCTGACAATGTCAACTCAAATGCATGCAATATGCTGTCAGAATTCATACAACCATGGAAGACATGGCAGGTGTCCCAGCCAGAAGCTCGGCCACGTGCCGTAACGCCTCCTGCAAATCTTGGCGGTCCTTCGGAGCGCCGAGGGCGACACGGACAGCCTCCGGCGGTGTTGAAACCGCAAAGGCATCGCTACCGACGATACCGATTTCCGTCTCGCGCAGGCGCATGATGAACTCACCTCGGGTCCATTCGCCAGGAAGCCGCAGCCACAGGTGGAATGCGCAAGGGCTACCCATGACATCTCCTGCCGACAGCGTTTCCCTCGCGATCGCGTGCCGCGCTGCCGTCTCCTGCCTGATGCCCGCAACGATGCTTGCCGCCGTGCCATTGTCGATCCAGCGTGTCGCCAGCGCCGTGGTCAGCGGCGTGGCCATGCCCGCCGTGGCCCGCACAGCCGCCGCCAGCCGGGAAACCTGGCGGGGATCGGCCACGGTGAGATAGGCGATGCGGAGTGCAGGTGAGACAGATTTGGCCAAGCCGGAGACGTGGAAGACGGACTCGGGCGCGAGTGCCGCCAGAGGAGGTGGTG
The DNA here is from genome assembly GCF_001639105.2 of Azospirillum humicireducens. Taxonomy (NCBI): domain Bacteria; kingdom Pseudomonadati; phylum Pseudomonadota; class Alphaproteobacteria; order Rhodospirillales; family Azospirillaceae; genus Azospirillum; species Azospirillum humicireducens. Next base: position 195,041 of record NZ_CP028904.1, on the reverse strand, counting down.
CATCTGGTGCCAAGGCGCCGTAAGCGTCATCTTCGATGATGCGCACGTCATGCTGGCGCGCGATGGCCACCAACGCCCTGCGTCGTTCCAGCGGCAACGTCGCCGTGGTGGGGTTGTGCAAGGTCGGAGTGCAATAGAGCGCCTTTGGGCGGTGGGTCCGGCAGGCCTCCTCAAAGGCCTCCGGTAGCAGGCCGTCGCCGTCCATGGTCAGTGGCGCGAGCCGCAGCCGCTGATGTGCCGCCAAGCTGCGGAAGCCCGGATAGGTCAGTGCTTCGCAGCACACCACGTCGCCTGGCTCGCACAGGACACTGAGCAAGGCCAGGAGGGCGCCCTGTGCGCCAGCACAGGCCAGCACCCGCTCCGGCGGCACTGCCAAGCGGCCTTCCAGCCAACGCGCTCCGGCCTGACGGTCGGCCTGACTGCCGCCGACCTGCTGGTAGCGAAGCAGCAGATCCAGTTCCATATCCGCTGCGAAGGCGGCCATGTCGTGCCGCAGGTCGTCCTGCAAGCCCAGTCCCATGGGCAGAGGCGGCGCGTTCATCCGGAGATCGGCGGGATGCGCCGCCTGCAGGGGGGCGGGCGGCATCGGTGGTTCCGCACGGTTTGCGCGCACGAAAGTGCCGCGACCGACGCGCCCCTCCACCAGACCGCGTCGTGCCGCCTCGGCATAGGCGCGCGTGATGGTCGTGAAATCGACGCCCAGCTTCCCTGCAAGGAGACGCTGCGGTGGCAGGCGAGTACCCTGTGCGACGCGCCCCGCCCGAATGTCTTCTTCCAGGCTATCGGCGATGGAGCGGTACACCGGGCCGGCCGCGCGATCGATTGTCGGCATCCAAACCAGATCGTCATTGGCGCGCGACATGCCTCACCCTCATTCACATACAAAACAACGGCATTGTAGCTCTTGTATGTATGTATGCAAGGAGTGATCCTGCCCCTATTGGGGGCGGGCAGGCCTCATGGCCTGGCAAACCCGGCGCGGTTCACCCCGCACCCCCACTGGTCTTCCGTCATGCCCCATAAGCTGGATGCCACTCGTGCTGGACGGCATTGACGCGCCAAGCCGTAGCCATCACTCGGCGCTTGCCATTGACATGTTCCGCTGTGGGCGGCGAACGATGTACCGGACAATGGCCAGTGCAGCGAGCAGAGCCAGAGCGGCCGCACCGATCACGTTCGTCCTGACCGGCCCGATATAGATGTAGCAGGTCAGATACACCGCCGCGATCAGCACGGTCATCGCCGTCACCGGAACCCCGAATTTCAGGAATTCGATGAACGGCATATGATGGCCGTCCTTTTCAAGAAGCCCCACGGTCGTCACGTTGGCGCTCGCCCCTATCAGCGTCCCGTTGCCACCCAGACATGCCCCCAGCGCCAGCGACCACCAGAGCACATTGCTCATCAACTGGACTTCGGACCCGTCCATCCCGGTTTCTTCCAACTCCGTCGCGAAGCCGGACACGAGCACCCGCACAATCGTTACCGCCGCGATCGTGTAGGGAATGTTGTCAACCACCGCGGAAACGATCGCGCTGAACACCAGGATGAGCAGTCCTGCCATCAGCAGCTTTGCCCGAAGCCCAAGGCCGAGACTTGTCGACACCGTTTCGACCACGTCATTCAGCCAGGCGGCGGCGCTGGCGATGAGTCCGGTGTGCTCGGCCGCGCTGATGACCATGAACAGGAAGATGAAGAAGCCCAGCGTCAGCCACTCGATGCCATGTTCGAAGGAATGGGCGAACACATGGTCCGCCCTTTTCGCGCCGAGTTGCCGCCGCAGGATGGCATGCCGTCCCAGCATGGCCAAGGCCGCTCCGGCGAAGGCGATGACGCCGACCGGCAACTGCGTCAGGCTGTGGGTGAAGAAGCCCAGGAACGTCAGCCCCACCATGCACAGTGTCCAGGCCAGCACATTGGGATCGCGCAACTCCACCCGCTCCGGCACCGCTTCGGATGCATGTGCGCTGGAAAGGTCGTCGCGATACCAGAAGGCTGCAAGGAAGCAGAGAGCGACGACCATGACGATGATCGGAACGGCCAGGAAAAAGATGAAGTCCATGAAGGACAGACCGCTGGCCACTCCGACGATGACGTTGGGCGGATCGCCGATCAGCGTGGCGGTGCCGCCGATGTTCGCAGCCATGACCATCGGCATCGCCAAGGCCCAAACCGACAGGCGCAGGCTCTTTGCCGCCTTGGAGACGACCGGTGCCAGGAACAGCACGGTGGTGACGTTGTCGGCAAAGGCGGAAAGAAGGGCTGTGGCGGCAATGATGATGTTGGCGAGCGCGCTTGGCCGTCCCCTTGCCCAGCGTACCATGCGGCCGTTCAGCCAGTCGAAGACCCGAGTCTCGACCAGAATCGACACGATGGCCATCATGCTGCCGAGCAGGAAGATCACGTTCCAGTCGACTGCCCGGATGGCGGAGGCGAAATCCATGATCTTCATGGGCGTCGCCGCCGAAATGAGGAGCATCGTTCCGACGACCGCGGCGGCGGCCAGCGTCTTGTGGCAGACCTCCGCGATGAGCAACCCGAACAATGCGACGAGGAGCAGCCCGACAATCGCCTGGGCGCCTCCGCCCGTACTATAGATGAACTGTTCCGTTTCAGTCGCGAAAGTGGGGGAAGTCAGCAGCAGAACCGGAAGCATCACCGCAGTGGCTGCTTTCATGGCGCAACCTTTCATTGTTCCCTGAACCTGCTGGAGTGTGTTTGCGGCACCCTGCAGAAGAGGAGAAATGGCCTTTCATCCTCCGGAACCGGGGCGACATCTGGGGGGAACATCGTTTTCTTATATATCAATATTCAAAACGTTACCCACTCGCCGCCATATTGTCGATATCGTCGATTGCGACATTTTGGCGTCCCTGGCGATCTGGTTCGGCTGCAGTGATGTTCTCGCTTAGGTGGTGCTTCTGGCGCTGCCCTGACCGTTTGCCCCCAACTCCTCCCCGCGCCCCGTTTCGGACAACTGCAAAGCCCGCCTGGCAGGCTTGGTGAGCGACACACAAGTTGATATCCCCATCAGTCGGCAATCGAGCAAATCTTGCCAAATCGATGCGGCATGCCGCCGCACTTCATCGGCTAGGGCCTTGGAAACCCTTCGATATGACGCGAATATCCATCCGTTGGAGCTCTTGGGCGCGGTTTTGGTCCATTGACACCCCCCATAGGGCTATGCCATTCGTTTTTACGCCAATCGTCGGGGTCGCGAGATCGGCAAAGAGAAAAGTGATCGACCAAATGGGCTCCGGCTCGCCTTGCATCGCCTGAAATGGTGGGGGCTTGCCGGGTATTCACCAAGTGATACCGTGACTGCGTGAGGGTGATCTCTGAACGACGCGTGTCGATCGACATGGGCGTCGTTTATTGGGTTCGTCAGCGGATGTCATCATCCGCTGGATGATACCCGATGGGTTGCCATCATGTATTTGTCACCGCTGGCTGGCCTCACCGGCTCCACCATCGCTCCGCACCGACATGAAAAGGTGCCTCCCGCCGTCTGGACCATCGGTTCGGCCTGCCTGACCGGCATCCTTCTCGAAGTTTCGGCTCATCCCAAGCCCGGCCTCGTCACGCCGCGTTCGATGGGATCGCATTCGGACATGGATCTGCAGACGTTCATGCTGACGTCTGCGGCCATCGCACCCTGCTTCCATCGCTGTGCGGCCATCGGCCTCGCCCATGTCGGCGAACCGTCGGCGATCCTGACGCCGGTCCGTGCCGTCGGGCGCGACTATGACAGGCGTCTGTTCGCCGCTTCCAACGGCGTCAACACGCAGCGTGGCGCACTTTTCGCCCTCGGTCTCACCGCCGCTGCCGCCGGCCTTTCTCACGACGGCCACCGCCCCGTGTCCCCCGACCGTCTGTTCGCCGCCGTCGCCGCCATCACCCGCGGGATTGTCGAACGTGAACTGGCGACGTCGTACCGCGATCCCCTGACTGCGGGCGAGATCCTCTATGCCCGCCATGGAGTCACCGGCATCCGGGGTGAGGTCGAAGCCGGTTTCCCGACCGTATCCGGTCATGGTCTCCCGGCCTTGCGCGCCGCGCTGGCGCAGGGAGCCGGCCTCAATCGCGCCCTTCTTCATGCGCTCGTCGCCATCGTCGCCGAGGCCGAGGACACCACCGTCCTCTGGCGCGGCGGGCCCGAGGGCCTGGCCTTCGTGCGCGAGCGTGCTGCCCGTGTGCGTGACCTCGGTGGCGCGCTCAGCGAACGGGGCATCGCCGAGATCGATCGCTTTGCCGATGACTGCGTGTCCCGACGGCTAAGCCCTGGCGGTGCCGCCGACCTGCTGGCGGTGACCGTCGCCGTCCATCTGCTCGAGGCGGAGACATTTCCGGTCTCAGCCACCTCGCGCTTCGAGCCGCCCCCACCGAACGCCCCTGTTCCAGGAGAAAATCCATGAACGTCATCGCCTACGCGCTGATGGCCTACGGCCTCACCGCGGTGATCGCCTACGCCGTGATCGGGGTGATCGTTCTACTCAACAAAACCATGGCTGGTTCAGCCGAATAAGCCATGCGCTGAGGAGAACTCCCGTGCTACAGCAACTTTTCACCGTCTTTCCGGGCATCGGAACGCTCTTCGTGCAAGAGCCGATGATCGCCTTCGCCCGCATCGCCCTGATCGTCTTCGGCTTCTTCCTGGCCTATCTCGGCTTCAAGCGTACGTTGGAGCCCCTCATCATGGTGCCGATGGGCATCGCGATGATGTGCGTCAACGCCGGCGTGATGTTCCTGCAGGCTCAGAAGATCGGCACCCTGATGCTCGATCCGATGATTTCGGATCCGGTACAGCTCGTCAACGACATGCAGATCTACTTCCTGCAGCCGATCTACAACTTCGCCTTCTCCAATTCTCTGGTCGCCTGCATGCTTTTCTTCGGCATCGGCACCATGGCGGACATCTCCTTCATCCTCGCCCGCCCGTGGGCGGCGATGACCTGCGCGATCTTCGCCGAGATGGGCACCTTCGTCACGCTGGTGATCGGCTATTACTGTGGCCTGACCCCCGGCGAGGCGGCTGCGGTCGGCTCCATCGGCGGCGCCGACGGCCCGATGGTCCTGTTCGCCTCGCTGATGATGGCCAAGGAACTTTTCGTTCCGATCTCGATCATCGCCTACCTGTACCTGTCGCTGACCTACGCCGGCTATCCGTACCTGATGAAGCTGCTGGTGCCGGCCAAGTATCGGGCGCTGGAAGTCGAGATGGAGTTCCCGGAGGTTTCGTCGAAGTCGAAGTTCATCTTCACCATCGTCGCCGCCGCCCTGCTGTGCCTGCTGCTGCCGGTCGCCGCCCCGCTGATCATGTCCTTCTTCCTCGGCGTCGCCATCAAGGAAGCGGAGATCGAGCCGTACCAGGAGCTGCTGGAGAAGACGATCACCTACTCGTCGACCCTGATGCTGGGCCTGGTCCTCGGCGTGCTCTGCGAAGCCTCCACCCTGCTCGACGGCCGCGTCGCCATCCTGCTCGTCCTCGGCATCACCGCGCTGCTGGTGTCCGGTATTGGCGGTCTGCTCGGCGGCTGGGTCGTGTGGATGTTCAACAAGAACGGCTTCAATCCGCTGGTCGGCATCGCCGGTGTCTCCTGCGTGCCCACCACAGCGAAGCTCGCCCAGAAGGTCGCCGCCGAGGACAACCCCTACGCGATGATTCTTCCGGTCGCCATGGGCGCCAATGTCTGCGGCCTGATCGTCTCGGCCATCGCCGTCGGCATCTTCGCTTCGACCATCGGCCTCGTTGCCGCCCACTGACCCCGGCTCCGGCCCGGAGATCGATCCCATGCCCACCGCTCCCTGCCAACATCCTGGTGCCACACGGCTATCCGCGATCGAGCGGAGCGATGGCATCGGCCGGATCGTCATCGAGGCCGACCGGCTCGACAGCACGAACCGCCGTCTGGTCGAACTCGGCCGGGCCGGCGCCGGCCATGGCACCATCCTGATCGCCCGAGACCAGACCGCCGGCCGTGGCAAGGGCGAGCGGGGATGGTTCTCCGCTCCCGACGGCAGCCTCTGCCTGTCCGTTTTGGTCAGGACCGGCCGCGGCCTGCGAGAGGCGGCCCAATTGCCTCTGCTGGCCGCCGTGGCACTGCGCGAGGCGATCCTCGCGGAGACCGGTGTCGCTGCCGGCGTCAAATGGCCGAACGACCTGCTGGCTGGCGGACGGAAAATCTGCGGCATCCTCGCCGAAGCGGCCTGCGATGGTGACGGGGACCTCGATTTCGTGGTGATCGGCATGGGCATCAACCTTGCCATTCCCGAGGCCGGGTTCCCTGAAAACCTGCGCCAAGGCGCCGTTTCCCTGGCCACGCTCTCGGGCCGTCCGGTCGACCGGGATGGCTTGGTGGCAAGTCTGGCCATGCTTCTCGACGGTTGGGTCAAGCGGTGGGAAGGGCAGGGACTGCCGGCCTTCGCCGAAGCCTGGACCGCCCACGCACTTCATCTCGGCCATGTCGTCCGTCTGACCGACGGCGACGAGGATATCTGCGCCACCCTCATCGGCCTCGCGGCCGACGGGGCGCTGCGCATCTGCGACGCCGCTGGAACCGTTCGCGACGTCCATTCCGGTGAAATCCAATCCGGGGAAACCGGCCTGTTTCCGCCTGTGGCCCCGATCCCCTCGCAACTTCCCAAGACCCGCATAGGGGCATTCTCATGAAGACCGAACAACGGTGGGATAAGCTTGCAGCCGACACCCGCCAGCGCCTCGAGGCCGCCGCGCCCTACATCGGCGCCGGCAAGCGCGTAAAGGCCGAGGACACCGTCGCCCTGCTGAAGGCGGTGATCCGCTCCGGCGACCGCGTCAACATCGAAGGCAACAACCAGAAGCAGGCGGATTTCCTCGCCGATTGCCTGAACCAGGTCGATCCGGCCGAGATCCACGACCTTCATATGGTCCAATCCTGCGTGCCGCTGGCCTCGCATCTGGACATGTTCGAGCGCGGCATCGCCAAGAAGCTCGACTTCGCCTTCGGCGGACCGCAGTCCGGCCGCGTCGCCAAGTTCATCCGCGAAGGCAAGATCCAGCTCGGTGCCATCCACACCTATCTCGAGCTGTTCGGCCGCTATTTCCTCGACCTGACGCCGCGCGTCTCGCTGATCTGTGCCTATGAGGCCGACCGCGAGGGCAACCTCTACACCGGCTTCAACACCGAAGACACGCCGGTCATCGTCGAGGCGACCAAGTTCCGCCAGGGCATCGTCATCGCCCAGGTGAACAAGATCGTCGACAAGCTGCCCCGCGTCGACATCCCGGCCGATTGGGTCGACGCCGTCGTCGAGAGCCCGAAGCCCTTCTTCATCGAGCCGCTGTTCACCCGCGACCCCGGCCTGGTCACCGACAACCATATCCTGCTCGGCATGCTGGCCCTGAAGGGCATCTATGCCGAATACAAGGTCAAGCGGATCAACCACGGCATCGGCTTCCTGACCTCGGCCATCGAGCTGATCCTGCCGACCTACGGCGCCGAACTCGGCCTGAAGGGCGAGGTCTGCACCCATATGGTGCTGAACCCGCACCCGACGATGATCCCGGCCATCGAAGCCGGCTGGGTCGACACCATCCACTGCTTCGGCGGCGAGTTGGGGATGGAGGAGTATGTCAAGGCGCGCTCCGACATCTTCTTCACCGGGCCGGACGGCTCGCTGCGCTCCAACCGCGCCTTCGCCCAGACCGCCGGGCATTACGCGCTCGACATGTTCATCGGCGGCACGCTGCAGATCGACCCGTGGGGCAACTCCTCCACCGCGACGGCCAACCGCGTTTCCGGCTTCGGCGGCGCGCCGAACATGGGCTGCGACCCCAAGGGCCGGCGCCATGTGACCGAAAGCTGGCTGAAATGCGGGCAGGAGGTTCCGCACATGGCCGACCAGATCGGCGTCATGCCGCGCGGCAAGCGTCTGGTCGTGCAGGGTGCCGAGACCTTCGGCGAGGGCCGCGCCCCGACCTTCGTCGAGAAGCTCGACGCCTGGCAGTTGGCGGAGAATGCCGGTCTCGACCTGCCGCCGGTCATGATCTACGGCGATGACGTCACCCACATCGTGACCGAGGAAGGCGTGGCCTACCTCAACCGCGCGCCGGACATGGCCACCCGCATGGCCGCGATCCGCGCCGCCGCCGGCTACACCGAGGTCGGGCTGAAGGCCGATCCGGCCGAAACCAAGCGCCTGCGCGAAGCGAACATCTTCAAGACCCCGGAAGACCTCGGCATCGACCGCAACCGTGCCAACCGCGACCTGCTCGCGGCCCGCTCGATGCGCGACCTCGTCGACATCTCGGGCGGCCTCTACAACCCGCCGACCCGCTTCCGCAACTGGTGATCGGAGTCCGACATGTCTCTCGAAACGATCGAATTCACCGTCGCCGGGGATGGCCGCTCCGCCCCGCTCGCCGGGCGTGCCCATTGCGGCGTCGTCGGCTCCGGCGACCTTGAGGTGCTGCTGGAGCCGAAGACCGGCGAAAGCGCGGTGTCGGTGCGGATCGTCACCCCCGTCAAGGGCTTCGACGCCCTGTGGAAGCGCGTGGTCGAGCATTTCGTCACCGAATCCGGGGTCGCCGGCCTGTCCATCGAGATCAACGACAACAACGCTTCGCCCGCCATCGTCGCCCTGCGCCTGCGCCAGGCGCTGGCCGAGGCGCGGGCTTGAAGCGAGGAGTTCCGAGCATGCCCAACTGGAGCAGACTTCAGACGAATTCCTTCCTGGAATGCAGCGCGCGCGACCGCGCCGTCGGTCTTGTCGACGAGGGGAGCTTCGTCGAACTCGGCGGCCCCTTCGACCGCCTGGTCAGCCCCCATCTCGTCGCCCTTGGCGAAGCGGTGGAGAATGACGACGGCATCGTGACCGGCGTCGGCCGCATCGGCACCCGCCCGGTCTTCGTGATCTCGCAGGAAGGCCGCTTCATCGGCGGTTCGGTCGGCGAGGTCGGCGGCGCCAAGATGGTCGGCATCATCGACATGGCCATCGAGTTCAACGACCGCCTCGTCGCCGAGAACCCCGACCTGCCGGCGGCGGCGCGTCCGCTCGTCGCCATCTCCTTCGAGACCGGCGGCGTCCGCCTGCACGAGGCCAACGCCGGGCTTCTCGCCCATGCCGAGGTAATGGACGCCCTGCAGCGTGCCCGCCACAAGGTGCCGGTTGTCGCCCTCATCGGCTCGCGCATCGGCTGCTTCGGCGGCATGGGCTTCGTCGCCGCCGCCACCGACGCCATCGTGATGAGCGAGTTCGGCCGCCTCGGCCTCACCGGTCCCGAGGTGATCGAGCAGGAGATGGGCAAGGACGAGTTCGACGCCTCGAACCGCGCCCTTGTGTACCGCACCACCGGCGGCCGCCACAAATACGTGATGGGCGACGCCAACTTCCTGGTGGACGACACCGTCGCCGCCTTCCGCGCCCAGCTTGCCGACCTCTGCGCCCTGCCGGTCGCGTCCTTCGAGGCGATGCGCCGGATCGGTTCGCCGGAACTGGTCGAGAAGCAGCTGCGCGGTGTCGCGCTGGCGGCGGAACTCAAGCCGACCGATGCGCGCGACATCTGGCGCCATGCCGGCAACAACGACCCTGTCGGTCTCGCCGACGGCCCGCTTTCGGACTTCCGCAAGTCCGTCCGCCGTCTGGCGCTGTGATCGGAGAAAGACCCATGGAAACTCTGTTGGGACAAGGCCGCGCGGCCATCGACCTGATCGTCGATGCCGGCAGCTTCACCGAGGGCACCGTCGGTGCGCGGACCTTCGACGATCCGGATTTCGGCCCCGGCGCCGTGGTCGGCACCGCCCAGCTGGACGGTGAGACGGTCACGGTCATCGCCTCCGACGCCGAGGCCTTCAACGAGAAGTTCCCGGTCGTCTATTCCGGCATCATCGGCATGGAGGAAGGCTACAAGATGGCGCAGGCCGTCTATGCCACTCTCGCCGCCGATGCCGAGAAGGAAGCGGCCAGGAAGCGCGCCATCGTGCTGATCGTCGACACCCCCGGCAACGGTCCGGGCAAGGTCGAGGAGCTGTTCGGCATGAACAAGGCGACCGGCGCCTATCAGCTGGCACTGGCCGAGGCGCGGCTGGCCGGACATCCCATCGTCGCGATGGTGGTCGGGCGCGCCATCTCCGGTGCCTTCCTCTGCCATGGACTGCAGGCCGACCGCATCCTGTCGCTGACCTCCGAATTCCAGACGATGATCCACGTCATGCCGATTACCTCGGTGTCGCGAATCATCAAGAAGGACGTCGAGCTGCTGGAGGAGCTGGCCAAGGCGAACCCGGTTTTCGCCGCCGGTCCGGCCTTCTTCTACAAGCTCGGCGGCGTGGAGCGCCTGGTCGAGAGCATCGATGGCATGCGTCCCGCAATCGCCGCCCAGATCGCCGACATCCGCAAGGCCAAGTCGGACGGGGCCGCGACGGCGCTGACCGGTCCGCGCGGCCGCGGCGCGCTCGGCGCCGAGCGCGGCGGGCGCACCGTCCGCCCGAAGGTCCAGGAGCTGCTGCGTGCCGAATTCGCCGCCGTCGAGGACCGTTTCCGCCCGCGCGCCAACTGACGACGCAACGACCGGGAACAGGGCGAACAGGAAAGGGGTGTGCCATGTCCGAAATCTTCGAACAGTACGCGGCGGTGGCCGACGCGTTCTCGACCGTGCCGACCTTCGCCGAGATGCCCCGCCGCACGCTGGCGGACAAGGGCATCGCCGGTCCGACGGCCGCGCACATCGTCGAGGAGGTGCACACCCCCTTCAACCTCGCCTATCTGACCTTCACGACGGGATCGTCGGCGTTCCAGAACATCGTCGGTGTCGCCCACACCGAGATCGAGGCGCGCTGCGAGGCGACCCGCCGGGTGATGGAGGCCATCGGGGCGAAACCGGGCGACCGGATGCTCGTCACCTACCCGCCGCTCGTCAACGTCTTCTCCCGTCTGGCGTTGGAGAGTTGCGGCATCGAGTGGTTCTTTCTCGACCGGTCGAGCCGCGGGGCTTTCATCACCGCCTTCTGCGGACGGCACCCGGACATCGTGTTGGGTGAATCGTCCTTCATCCGGGCCAGCATCGGCGAGGCCGTCTCCCTCGGCCTCGCCGGCGATTTCCCTCAGCATTGCCGCATCGTCGTGGCGGGCACGCCGCTGGATCTCGACCTCCTGAGCCGGGTCGAGCGCTTCGGCTGGCCCGTCCACGACCTCTACGGCTGCCAGGAATTCGGCTGGCTCACCCTCGACGGCCATCCCCTGCGCGACGACCTGTCGCTCGCGCCGTCGCCGGCCGGCGAAGGGTGGGCGGAACTGGTGGTCGGCGGGCTGCCGATGGGCGACAGCTTCCCGATCTCGGAGACGGGCCATGCCTGTTCCCCGACCGGGCGGATCATCACCTATCGCCGCCGCCGCACCCACCCGGAATACGAGGTCTTCGTCCGCGCGACGACGCTCGCCAGCAGCGAGACCGTCGAACGGGCGGCACGGACGATCCTGCGCATCAAGGGCAGGGTGGTGAAGGTGGATCCCGACCTTCGGACATCGGCCCCCGCCACTGTCCTCCATCTCGTCCCCGGCATCGGCCAAGGGGCGGAGCCGTTCGAACTGAGCGGACCCGTCGCCACCCGTGCCTTCGACGATCTGGTCCGCGCCCAGGCCGAGGTCCAGGCGATGGCGAAGACCGATCCGACCTGGACGAAAACGCGATGACGCCCGCACCAGCCCTGCCGGCGTTGACGCGCCACGTCATGGTCGACATCGGGCCGGCCCATCGCCGTCCCGTCGCCGACGCGCTCCGTGACGGCCTGCTGCCGATGCATCGCCGCCCCGATGTGGCGGAGCGTATTCGCGACGTCTTTCTCGCCACGGCGATTCCCGGGATCGTCTGCACGCCGAAGGCGCCGCTGCCGGACGGCAGCATCCAGATCGGTGTGTCCTTCCCCTTCCGCGAGGACGGGGTTCGGGTGCGCTCCGCCGTGGCGCTGCCGCGGTCGGGCGTCGTCGGGATCCATACGCCTTGGGACATCGCCGGCCGCATCGGATCCGGTGACTTCCCGGCGGCGGGCGAGCTGCTGGAGCTCGCCGGTCTCGGCCAGGTCCACGGGGTCGCCGTCGGTCTCTTCGGATCGGCGGCTCTCCAGGCACTGACCGGTCTGCCCTACATGGAGTCGTCCTCCGACATCGACGCGGTCGTCGTCGCCCGCTCGGCCGCCGGATTGCGCGCCTTCCATGCCGCGCTCGCCGATGTCGCGAAGCGGCACAACCGGAAATACGACGTCGAGGTCGCCGCTCCCGGCGGTCTCGGCATCAAGCTCACAGAACTCGTGTCGGACGTCGCTGCGGTCGCAGGCCGCGGAATGGACGGCGTCCGTCTCGTCGACAGACGCCGGGTGCTCGACGAGATCGACACGTTGCCCCCCCTCGGCCCGGCGCCGTGAACCAGGGCCGCAGGCCCGCATCAAATCAAGGAAAAGACACCATGGAACTCAAGTCGAAGATGCCGTCCAAGATCGAAGCCATCAAGGTCGCGGTCGGCGACAGCGTGACCAAGGGCACGGAGCTCGCCGTGCTGGAAGCCATGAAGATGAAGAACCCGCTGGTTTGCCCGGTCGACGGCACGGTGAAGTCGATCGCCGTCGCCGTCGGCGACCGCGTCAAGCCCGGCGCCCTGATCATGGTCGTCGAATAAGTTGAGTAAAACTCTCCCGGGGAATGTTTCGGCATTTCTCGGGAGGCCGACCTCCATCGAAAAAATTCTTCAGAATTGGCGATCGGCAAAGTCGAAGTGGTTTCGCATAAATAAAACCACCCCTTGAATGCAGGCTCTTCCATTTGGGGCTTGAGCCGGCATTCTCTTCGAGGAATACGCCAAATGATCATCTACGGTGTGATGGTCCTGGGCCTGTGCATGTTCATCGGAACGGCAATCGGCCTGACACTCGGCATTCTGCTCGGGATTCCCAGCGACATCGGCGGCGTCGGCTTCGCGATGCTGCTGCTCGTCTTCGTGACGCCATGGGTGAAGGCGAAGGGCTGGCTGCCCAAGGCGTCGGAAGACGGCATCATGTTCTGGAACGCCATGTACATCCCCGTCGTCATCGCGATGGCAGCGACCCAGAACGTCGCGGCAGCGCTGTCGGGCGGCTGGATCGCCTTCATCGCCGGGATTCTGTCCGTCGTCGTCTGCTTCGTCCTGATCCGTCCGCTGGCCGCGATGGCCGGGGCCGCGACCTCGACCTTCGGCGACGAAACCGAACCCAGCAAGGCCTGACAGGGGAGACATCGTCATGAACAACGCATTCGTCGCGTCCCTGGTCGGCGACCGTCCGCTGATCTTCGCCTTCGTGATCGTCGGCATCCTGACCTGGCTCTGCTTCGCCTTCTCCAAACACATCACCAGGAACCGCATCCACGGTTCGGCGGTGGCGATCATCGTCGGGCTGGCCCTGGCCTATTTCGGCGGAATCGCCACCGGCGGCAAGAAGGGCATCGCCGACATCCCGATGTTCGCCGGCTTCGCCCTGATGGGCGGCGCCATGCTGCGCGATTTCTGCATCGTCTCGACCGCCTATGGCGTGAAGCTGTCCGAGCTGAAGAAGGCCGGCCTTGCCGGTGTGCTGTCGCTGGTCATCGGCACGGCGCTCGCCTTCGTGGTCGGCGTTGCCGTCGCCTATGCCTTCGGCTACCGCGATACGGTTTCGCTGACCACCATCGGCGCCGGCGCGGTGACCTTCATCGTCGGCCCGGTGACCGGCTCGGCGGTCGGCGCCTCCTCCACCGTGATCGCCCTGTCGGTCGCCGCCGGCGTCGTCAAGTCCATCGCGGTGATGATCCTGACGCCGTTCCTGGCCAAGCCCTTCGGCCTGACCAACCCGGCCGCGGCCATGGTCTATGGCGGCCTGATGGGGACCACCAGCGGCACCGCCGCCGGCCTCGCGGCCACCGATGCGCGTCTGGTGCCCTACGGTGCGCTGACCGCGACCTTCTACACCGGTTTCGGCTGCCTCGTCTGCCCGTCGGTCGGCTTCATCCTGATGAAGGCGATCTTCGGCTGAGATCGTCGGCCCGTCATTGAAGGGGGCGCCGCGGCCCCCTTTCAATCGCAAAGGGCCGATCGTGAAAAGTTGCCTAATCTTTGGCGGTTGGCGGTTTCGCTGGCCGACCGGGAGGAAAGTCACCATGCGTTTGACAGCTCGATTGCCGGACATGCTGCGTCGTCTGCGGAATTCCCTTGGCGACGGTCCGGGCGAAGCCGCCATCGCGGGAGGTGGCGAATCGGTCCTTTTCAGCAGGGGATCGATACGCCATGTGGCGTTCTACCGGGTTCCGCCGTTGGAAGAGGCCGCCGCCAGCCCGCTCGCCGCCGAACGGTCCCTCGGCGATCAACGCCGCGACCCTCGCTCCTTCGGTCAGACGGTGGTCTTCTCGGATGTCCGGCTGAACCGCGGCGGCCGCAATACGCTTGCGGGAATCGATCTCGTCCTCGACGAGCGCCGTATCGGCGTGCTCGGCCTCAACGGCTCGGGCAAGTCGAGCCTTCTGAAACTGATGGTCGGGCTGATCGTGCCGACATCCGGCAGCGTCAGCGTCGACGGGCTCTCGCCCAGCACCGATGCCGCGGCCGTCCGGACACGCACCGGCTTTCTCTTCCAGAGCGCCGACAACCAGATCGTCTATCCAATCGTACGTGAGGACCTTGCGTTCGGCTTGGAAGGAAATGCGGCCGAAGTCGATGCTGCCATCATGGCTGCGCTCGACCGGCTTGGCATCGCCCGTCTGGCCGACAGGCGCATCCACGAGCTCTCTGGCGGCGAACGCCAGTTGATCGCGCTCGCCGGTGTCCTGGCGCGTCATCCGCGCACTATTCTGTTCGACGAGCCGACCTCGCAACTCGACCTCGCCAATCGTAACCGCTTGCGCGATGTCCTTGCCGACCTGCCGCAGCAGGCCGTCGTCGTCACCCATGACCTGGACCTCGTCGCCGGATTCGACCGTGTTCTGGTGGTCGACGGCGGACGCATTGTCTCCGATGGAAGTCCTGGGGATGTGGTTGCCTTCTATCGTCGGAGGCATGGATGAACACGTCGCAAGGCAATCCTGCGGGGCGGTCCGGGGCTGCAACCGCCCTGTGCGTCCTCGCCGCCCTTGGAACCGTGCTGACCCAGGTCGACCGCATCGAGTTTCTGGCGATGGTCGCGGTGGTTGCCCCTGCCGGGCTCGTCGTCGCCAACGGTTCGCTTCGGGACTCCTTCCGCGACATCAGGACCGCGTTGCTCATCGTCGCGATCACCGCGCTGTTCGACGTGGCGACGGGTGGCGGCATGAGTGGTCTTCGCCTCTTCCTGCGCTTTTCGGCGCTGGTCTGTGCCGCCCAGATCGTCACGACGCTGTGGAGTTGGGCCGAACTCAGCGCTGCCTTGGTCACGTTGCTCCGTCCCTTCGACCGCATCGGTCTGATCGATGCCGAGCGTTGCGCCTTCACCCTGATGCTCGCGATCCGCTTCGTGCCTGTCATGTCCGAAGAGATGACGGAAATTCGCGAGGCTCAGGCGTTGCGTGGGCTCAACCGATCCGTCCTTGCTCTTGCGGTCCCTCTAGGGCTGCGCATCCTGCTCCGTGCCGAGGAGATCGCCGAAGCGGTCGATCTGCGCTCCAGACCCTCAGCACGCCGCTACCACCGCGATGGACTCATGCCCATCGCGAAACCCTCACTTTCTTCGCGAGCCGCTCCATGACCAGCATGGCACCGTCACTTGGCTTTCGTGACATGACCCTGGCTGCACTGGGTGCCGGAATGGTCGTGGCGCTTGGCGCCACTCCACCGATTCCGCTCGGCATCCTGCCGGTTCCCATAACGTTGCAGACGTTCGGCGTGATGCTGGCCGGGCTCCTGCTCGGACCGCGCCGGGCGGTGACGGCGATGCTGCTGTTCGTCGCGCTCGTTGCCTTGGGCTTGCCGGTCCTGGCCGGTGGCCGCGGCGGCTTCGGCGTTCTCGTCGGGCCGTCTGCGGGATATATCTACGGCTGGGTTCCCGCTGCGCTTCTCGTCGGTGGCCTCGCCCGGCGATCCGAGCGGATCGCCCATCCGTTTGCACGCGTCGCATGCGATGTCGCCGCCTGCCTGTTCGGCGGCGTCATCGTCGTCCACGCTTGCGGGGTCATCTGGCTCTCTCTGGTCACCGGCCTCGGATGGTGGAAAGCCATGTCCGGCACGTTCCTTTTCGTGCCCGGCGACATTGTCAAGGCTCTGCTTGCGGCGGTTGTATGCCGTCGGATCGAGAGCTTCATCACGCTTGACCGCCGCTGAGCAACGCCTTGTTCTTTCATCGATTCCGATGGACTGCAACCAGATGGGACAGGATCGGCTCGAGAAGTGCGCTCCTCCTTAATCTGTCCTCTGCAAGGAAGCGCTCCCGGAGGGAGATCTATCAAATGAAACATCTCTCGATGTTTTGGCGCCTTTCGCTGATCATCGGAATTGCGGCAATCGCATTCTGTGGCGTCTCGGTCAGTGAGATCATGAGCTTGCGGCAGACCATTCTGACGGAGCGTCAGGAAAAGCTGCGCGACATGGTCGGCAGCGTCCTGAAAATGGTGGAAGCCTACGATGAGGACGTGAAGTCCGGCCGCTTGACCCGGGAGCAGGCACAGGATCTTGCCAAGCGCACTCTGCGCTCGATGCGATGGGGGGATGGCGACTACTATGGCGTCTACCAGTTCGATGGCCTCACCATCGTGCATAGCAACCCTAAAAACGAGGGTGTGAACCGGCTGGATTACACGGACGCGAATGGCAAGCGTCTGGTCTCCGACATCGTCGAGACGGCCAAGCAGGGTGGCGGCTATACCGAATATGCCGTGCCGCGGAGCGGCGGCACCGAAGCGCTGCCGAAACTGAGCTATGTCGGCGGCTATAGCCCGTGGCTATGGGCGATCCAGGCGGGTGTCTACGTCGACGATGTGGATACGGCGGTACGCGAGCGGGCGATCAAGCTGGGCAGCACCGGACTTCTGGCGCTTCTGCTGACCGGCGGAAGCGCTGCCGTCCTCGGACGCGGCATCACCCGGCCTTTGCATGCCTTGTGCGGAACATTGGACAGCTTGGCCCAAGGCAACCGGGCGACGCAGGTCCCCTTCACCGACTGTCGCAACGAGATCGGACGCATTGCCCGTGCGGTGGAGGTGCTCAAGACGAGCGCGCAGGAAGCCGACCGGCTGCGTGAGGAGCAGGAGCAGAACAAGCGACTGGCCGTCGAGCGGCAACGGGCGGATATGGAGCGTGTCGCCCGGCAGTTCGAAACAAGCGTCGGCGCAATCGCCCGCACACTGACCGTCGCCGCATCGGAGATGCAGGAAACCGCACACGCGATGTCGGTGACATCGGGGCGGGCAAGCGAACAGACCACCGTGGCGGCGGCGGCGGCCATGCAGGCGACGACGAACGTGCAGACAGTTGCCGCAGCGTCCGAAGAGTTGACGGCCTCCATTGGCGAGATCAGCCAGCAGGTCGCCCGGTCCGCACAGATCGCGGTCAAGGCGGTCGAGGAGACCCGCCGCACCGACACAACCGTCGAGGAGCTCTCCACCGCAGCCCAGAAGATCGGCGAGATCATCGGCCTGATCCAATCCATCGCCTCGCAGACCGACCTGCTGGCACTGAATGCGACCATCGAGGCGGCGCGCGCCGGGGACCATGGCAAAGGCTTCGCCGTGGTTGCGAACGAGGTCAAGGCGCTGGCCCGGCAGGCGTCTCAGGCCAGTGGAGACATTGCTCAGCGGATCGCTGCCGTCCAGGGGATTTCGAAAGACGTGGTGGGTGCGATTCGCAGCATCGGGAGCACCATCGGCGAACTCAACGGGATCGCGTCTACCATCGCGTCGGCGGTCGAGGAGCAGGCGGCGGCCACCCACGAAATCGCAAGAAACGTCAGCCAAGCAGCCCAGGGCACAAGCGAGGTGTCGGCCAACATCTCCGGCGTGACCCGATCGTCGGCCGAGGTCGGAGATGCGGCCGGTTCGGTTCTCGCCGCTGCCCGGACCCTTGCGCAGCAATCCGATCAACTCCAGGAAGAGGTCGACAGTGTCCTGGCGACCATCCGCAGGAGTTAGAGTCGCTTGCCTTGTCGAAAATGTCGGTCGGAAACGTCCGGCGCTGCCGGTAAGCAGCGCTTGCTGAGAGCATCACCTGGGTTTTGAGCAGTGGGGGGCTTCCCCAGCCGGTAGGGGTCTGAACCGCGCCGATTTTCTCGGAGGGATAGCGTCCGCGCTCGTGGTGGAAATTCGCTGATCGCCGCGAACAGCGACGCATGTTCGCCTTCGTGCTCGAACACCATCCGAACCGCAAGCTCGCGGACTTCAGGGGCGTATTTGGGTGATGCTTGCTTCGTCATGATGACCCCGGTTTCTCAGAAAACGGAGCCTCCGACAAACCCGGTGCGGTTCACTGTACAATGTGGTGGAGGCCGACTGAGGTTGCCAAACAGACTCTCAGAACGACATCAAGAGCCGTGCCTGGGCGGTGACGGTGCCGCGGTCCGTTTCCGGCCCGTCCGTCAATGCGACGCCGACGCTCAGCCCGCCTTGCACGCTCCGGCCCAGCGTGTAGTCGAGGCCGAGGCCGAGGCCGACGAGTCTGGTGTCGGCGCGTTCATTCACCCCCTGCAGGGCATCGAGATTGTAGGTGTGGCCATAGGCGACATCGAGGAAGGCGAAGGGAGCGGCTGCATCCTCCAGCCGCCCGACGCCGGGCACACCCGCTGTCTCCAGAGCGCCCAGGATCGGGAATGCCGGCAATCGCAGCTCGTTGCGCAGCACGAAGCCGGTGTCGGCGCTGCCGTCGCGCAGCGTATAGCCGCGGGCGGCATAATATCCGCCAAGCGCAAGCTGCTCGGTCTCTGGCAGTGCCTTGCCGGCGATTTGGCCGGTGAAGGCGGTGGTCCAGGTGAAGCCGGTCAGGGCGGGAATGGCGGTGAGCGCCGTCGCCTGGTTGAACGTGCCGTATCCATAGGCATAGTCGGCCCCTGCCACCCGTCCGTTGGTGAAGCTGTTCCAATTCGCATCGGTGTTGCCGGGCACAATGCCGGTCCTGTTGACCACGGCGCGGACGTCGACATCCGCCGTGTCGTTGCCGGCGCGCTGCCAGGCGACGGCCCAGCCGGCGGTCAGGTCGAACACGCCCGCCGATCCGTTGCCGAGGGTCGTGCCCTGGTACAGGGTCTTGCGCGACATCCATTTCGGCGTGATGCCGCCATAGATGTCTCCCCACCCGGCAAGCCGCTCGTCGATGTTGGACAGCGCCGAGCGGTAGAGAATGGGCAACTCGACGGTGGTGGTGTGGAAGGTCAGGAGGTTGCCGGCGCTCTCCTGTCCTGTCGCGACGTAGTTCGGGGCGATGCTGAGCGCCTGCCGCGGAAAGGTCATCGCCGCGATGCGCCCGGCATGGCTGACATAGGTCGGCCAGCGCCCGTCCGAACGCCCGACCGAGGCGGGATTGGACACGACATCCGGGCTGCCGGTGAACTGATAGGCAACGGTCAGGTCATGCATCGCCTCGATGCCCGCGCTGAAGCCGGCGAAGAGGCGGTTGCTGTCGTGATCCTTGACGCTGCTGGTGTTGGACCAACCGGCGAAGGCCTGCCAGGGCTTGCGGCGGCTGAGTTCCAGCGTCAGGTTGCTGGTGCCGGGATCGGACCCCGGCTCGAACACGCCGTTGAGCTGCCGGTAGGGGAAGCGGTTGAGCCAGTCGAGATCCTCGGAAATGCGGTCCGCCTCGATCAACTGGCCGGTGGGCGCGCGCAGGCCGGCGGCGAGCGCCGGATCGGGATCCTGCGGCCCGCCGTCGCCGTCCTGGACCTGCACGCGGCCGGTCCGGAAGGCCACCGCACGCAGATGCAGCACGCCGGAGGTGATCTCCTGCGGCGGTGCCGTGACCGAGACGAAGGGCCGGCCCGCCTCGCGGTAGGCCTGCGCCACCGCCGCCTGGACTTCGGTCAGCAGCTTGCGCGACAGCGGCTTGCCGATGAAGGGGGCCAGCGCCTTGCGGAACCCGGCATCATCCAGCCCCTCCGCGCCCGCGACCGTGATGCCGGCCTGCGGCTGGCGGATGATCGCGCCGTTCAGCCCGATGAGGCGGAAGCCGGCGACATCGACCCCCAGCGGGGTGTCGTCCCCGGACGCCGCCGGTGCCGGGCCAGGGCGCAGTCCCCCGCCGGTTCCTTCCGCCGCCGGGGGCAGGTGGCGTTCCATCGCCGTGGACTGGGCAAGGGCGGCGCCCGGCGCACCGACGGCGAGTCCCATCGCCGCCGCCCCCATCGCCGCTCCCGTTGCCAGCACCCCGAGCAAGCGGGAGGCGGATCCACGGGACCGCGACGGACGGGCTTCGGTTCCGTACATCTGAAACATCATCACTGAATCCGTCACGGCTGTTGGAAGAAGCGCAGGAAGCGGCCGACCCGCGTGTTGGCCGGATGCGGCTGAGCGGCACAGGCTGCTCCGGCGGCCCCGCCGATGCAGGCGGCGTCGCCGCCGTCCTGCCGCACGCCGTTCCCGCCTTGGCTGTCGGCACCCGGGCTGGCGGACGCGGTCGCGCTTCGGGTTCCGGTGTTGGGGGCACTGTCGCCGACGGACAGGACGATACCGTCGCCGGAGAACGCGGTGTCCGTCCCCTGACCCGTGGTTTCGACCAGATTGCGCGGCAGCGTCGCCACAATGACCTGACGTGCCACCTCCTGCGGGGGCGGTGCGTTGGTCGGCGGCACACTGCTGCTGTCGGCCTGTTGCACGGTGAGCACGCCCGTCCCAAAGGTCAGCGCGTAGTTGGACGAGGCTGCCAGCGTGCCCTGGCTGATGGCATAGGAGCCGGCCGGCGACGCCGTCCCCGCTGCCGTGGCGAGTGCGCCTGACAGCGTGTCGCCGTTGACGAGGCCGGCACCGCCGACGCTGTAGGTGAGGGCGGGATTGGCGTCTCCGAAGGCCCGGCTCTTGCTGTCCACCGTCACGGTGATCGGGCGCGCGGTGACCGACAGTGTGCCGGGGTTGAAGACGAGGCTGTAGTTGAGCGAGGCCGCCAGCGTGCCCTGGCCGATGGCATAGGCTCCCACCGCCGACGCCGTCCCCGCTGCCGTGGCGAGCGTTCCCGACAGCGTGTCGCCATTGACGAGGCTGGCGCCGCCGACGCTGTAGGTGAGGGCGGGGTTGGCGTCGCCGTAGATCCGGCTCTTGCCGTCCGCCGTAACTGTGATCGGGCGTGCGGTGACCGACAGCGTGCCGGGGTTGAAGACGAGGCTGTAGTTGAGCGAGGCCGCCAGCGTGCCCTGGCCGATGGCATAGGACCCCAACGACGCCGTCGCCCCGGCGGCCGTGGCGAGCGTGCCCGACAGCGTGTCGCCGTTGACGAGACCGTCGCCGCCGACGCTGTAGGTCAGGGTCGGGTTGGCGTCGCCGTAGACCCGGCTCTTGCCGTCCGCCGTCACGCTGATCTGGCGCGGCGTGACCGACACGGCGCCGGACTGATGGAGGATGGTGTAGTTGCCGGTGGCGTCTCCCCCCAGCGTGCCGCCGGAGGCCGACGTGGCATAGCTGCCGATGTTCGAGGTGGAGGTCGCGGCGGTGCCCGTGCTGACTCCGGTCAGCAGGCTGCCGGTCTGCCCGTTCTTCCAGCCCGTGGTGGCGTAGCCGATGGTGGGCACGCTGCCGCCATAGACCATGCTGCCGCTGCCGGCGGTGACGGTCAGCGTCGCCGGGGTGACGCTCATCGTGCCATCGACATAGCTGAGGCTGTAGTTGCCGGTGGCGCTGCCGCCCAGCGAGCCGCCGGAGGCCGAGGTGGCGTAGCTGCCGACGTTCGAGGTGGCGGTCGCGGTCGTGGACGTGGTGACGCTGCTCAGCAGGCTGTCGGTCTGGCCGTTCTTCCAGCCGGTGGCGGTGTAGCCGATGTTGGACGGCGGGGTGTCGCCATAGACCATGCTGCTGTCGGCGGCGGTGACGGTCAGCGTCGCCGGGGTGACGCTCATCGTGCCGTTGACATAGCTGAGGGTGTAGTTGCCGGTGGCGCCGCCGCTCAGCGATCCGCCGGAGGCCGAGGTGGCGTAGCTGCCGGCGTTCGAGGTGGCGGTCGCGGTTGTGGCCGTGGTGACGCTGCTCAGCAGGCTGCTGGTCTGCCCGTTCTTCCAGCCGGTTGCGGTGTAGGCGATGTCGGACGGCGGGGTGTCGCCATAGACCATGCTGCCGTTGCCGGCGGTGACGGTCAGCGTCGCCGGGGTGACGCTCATCGTGCCGTCGACATAGCTGAGGCTGTAGTTGCCGGTGGCGGCTCCGCTCAGCGAGCCGCCGGAGGCCGAGGTGGCGTAGCTGCCGGCGTTCGAGGTGGCGGTGGCGGTGGTGGCCGTGGTGACGCTGCTCAGCAGGCTGCTGGTCTGGCCGTTCTTCCAGCCGGTTGCGGTGTAGGCGATGTCGGACGGCGGGGTGTCGCCATAGACCATGCTGCTGTTGCCGGCGGTGACGGTCAGCGTCGCCGGAGTCACGGTCATCGCGCCATTGACGTAGCTGAGGGTGTAGTTGCCGGTGGCGGCTCCGCTCAGCGAGCCGCCGGAGGCCGAGGTGGCGTAGCTGCCGACGTTCGAGGTGGCGGTGGCGGTGGTGCTCGTGGTGACACCGGTCAGCAGGCTGCTGGTCTGGCCGTTCTTCCAGCCGGTTGCGGTGTAGGTGATGCCGGTCGGCGGGGTGTCGCCATAGGTCATGCTGCCGTTGGCGGCGGTGATGGTCAGCGTCGCCTTGTCGACGATGCCGGCTCCGGCGAAGCGTGTGGCGTTGCCGGTGCGGGTGGTGCCGCTGGCACCCGACACGGCGAGGTCATACGCCCCGGCTTCGGTGGCCGTGAGGCTGCCGACGGACAGGGTGCCGGTGACGCTGTTCCACCAGCCGCCGCCGACCATCGTGACTGCGGCGCCGGCCGGGTCGTCGCCATAGGTGATGCTGCGGATACCCCCGACCACCCCGGAGACGCCGTACAGCTCCGGCCGGTAGCTGCCCGTTACGGGCGGCGCCCACACCCTCCAGTCCCAGCCGCTGAAGCTGCTCCGGGTCTGCATTTCGGCGGTGGTCAGGCCGACCGCCCCGCTGCCGCCGGCCGAGTTGGCCTGCCCGGTGCCGTCCATATCCCAATAGGAGGCGGTCACGGTGCCGTTGCCGGAGCCGATCAGGCCGCCGATGGCGCTGCCCGAGCCGCTGACCGCGCCGGTGGCGTAGGCTTGCGTCACGCGGCCATTGTTGCGTCCGATCAGGCCGCCGACAACGTCGGTGCCGGTGACGCTGCCGGTGGCATAGACCTGCGAGACCGTGCCGCCATTGAAGCCGATCAGGCCGCCGGCGTAAGGAGTCAGGCTGTTGTACGGCCCGGTGGACCAGGTTACCGACCCGGTGGCATAGGCCCGCGTGACGCTGCCACTGGCCACTAGGCCGATCAGGCCGCCCACCGGGCTGAAGGCGCTGTTTGCGTCACCGGAGGCGAAGGCGTCGGCGAGGGAACCGGCTTCCATGTAGCCGATCAAGCCGCCGACCGGCCCGTTGCCGTTGACGGAACCGGTCGCATACACGTTCGACAGCGTACCGGTGTAGTGGTCCCCGATCAGTCCGCCGACACTGTTCATCCCGTCGCCGCCGACCGAGCCGGTGGCATAGGAATTGGATATGTTGCCCCAGTTTCTGCCGACCAGCCCGCCGGCATCCCAGGAGCCGGGGACGTTCCCGGTTGCGTAGGAATCGCGGATCGTGCCGGTGTTTTCGCCGACCAACCCGCCGGAGTAGTTGGCAGTGCCCGAGTCGGCCCTCACCTCGCCGGTGGCGTAGGAGGATTCGATGGTCCCGCCGTTGTTGTAGCCGACCAGCCCGCCGTTGAAAGCCCTTGCCCCGCCCTGAGAGATGTTGGTGACGGTACCGTCGGCGTGGACCCGCGTCAGCGTGGTGGTGGTGCCGTCGACCCGGCCGATCAGCCCGCCGATGTAGCCCTCTCCGTTCACCTCGTTGGCGGCGGACGAGTCGATGACGCTGCCGCCGGCCATCTCGCCGACCAGTCCGCCGACATGGTCGGTGCCCGTCACCGTCACCGCGGTGTTGACGGTCTTGATGAGGCCGCTGCCGCGCCCCGCCAGCCCGCCGGTGTACGCGCCGCCCGTCATGGTCCCGGTCAGCGTCAGGTCGCGGATGACCGATGCGGCCCCGGCCTCGGAAAACAGGCCGACCCCGTCCGTCGAGGAACGGTTGATGGTGAGGTTGGAAATCGTGTGTCCGCCGCCGTCGAAGGTGCCCGAGAACGGCGTGCCGCCCGACCCGATCGGGACGAAGCCGGAGGAGGACCAGATCCCCGCATTGCTGCTGCCGGCGGTGGCGCCCGCGTCGATGTCGCGCGAAAGGCGGTAGGTGCCGGATGGTGCCGCGGCCACCAGCTGCAATTGATGCGCGTTGGTGATGGTGCCGTCCGCCGATGCCTCCCACCGGCCGATCGGGCGCAGGTCGTCCTCCTGATACCAGTCGGTGGTGAAGTTCCAACCGGCGTAATTGCTCTTGTCCCGCGCCTGCGCCGTGGTCAGGCCGACCACCCCGTCGCCGCCGGCCGAGCTGGCCTGCCCGGTGGTCTCCGTATCCCAATAGGAGGCGGTCACGGCGCCCCAGCTGAGTCCGATCAGGCCGCCGACGTCGGTGTTCCCACCGGTCACCGCGCCGGTGGCGTAGGCTTGCGTCACGGCGGCGCCATCGTTGTTTCCGATCAGACCGCCGACTTTGCTGGTGCCGGTGACGGAGCCGGTCGCGTACACCTTCGACAGCGTGCCGCTGTTCTGCCCGATCAGGCCGCCGACCGTGTCCGCGTCGGCGTTGCCAACCTGGCCGGTGGCATAGGCATTGGATATGCTGCTCTCGTTGTAGCCGGCCAGCCCGCCGGCCGTCGAGGAGTTGGTGACAGACCCGGTTGCGTAGGAATTCCGGATCGTTCCGGTGTTGAAGCCGACCAACCCGCCGGAGTAGTTGCTTGTGCCCGAACTCTTCCTCACGTCGCCGGTGGCGTAGGAGGATTCGATGGGCGTTCCGCTGTTGAAGCCGACCAGACCGCCAATGTAGGATTGTGCGCCGCTCGCAATGCTGGTGACGGTCCCGGTGGCATGGCTCCCGGTCAGTATGACGCCCTGCTCTCCGAGAATGCCGATCAGTCCGCCGATGTTGGATGCTCCGTTCACCGCGCCGGCGGCGGACGAGTCGATGACGCTGCCGCCGGCCATGTCTTGGGCCATCTCGCCGACCAGCCCGCCAACACGCTCGGTGCCCGTCACCGTCACCGCGGTGTTGACGTTTTTGATGAGGCCGCTGCCATGCCCCGCCAGCCCGCCGGTATACATCCCGCCCGTCACGGTCCCGGTCAGCGTCAGATCGCGGATGACCGATCCGGCCCAGGCATTGGAAAACAGGCCGACCCCGTCCGTCGAGGGACGGTTGATGGTGAGGTTGGAAATCGTGTGTCCGCCGCCGTCGAAGGTGCCCGAGAACGGCGTGCCGCCTGACCCGATCGGCACGAAGCCGGAGGAGGACCAGATCCCCGCATTGCTGCTGCCGGCGGTGGCGCCCGCGTCGATGTCGCGCGAAAGGCGGTAGGTGCCGGATGGCGCCGCGGCCACCAGCTGCAATTGATGCGCGTTGGTGATGGTGCCGTCCGCCGATGCCTCCCACCGGCCGATCGGGCGCAGGTCGCCCTCCTGATACCAGTCGGTGGCGAAGTTCCAACCGGCGTAATTGCTCTTGTCCCGCGCCTGCGCCGTGGTCAGGCCGACCACCCCGCCGCCGCCGGCCGAGTTGGCCTGCCCGGTGGTCTCCTTATCCCAATAGGAGGCGGTCACGGTGCCGCCGTTACTTCCGATCAGGCCGCCGACGTCGGTGCTCCCACCGCTCACCGCGCCGGTGGCGTAGGCTTGCGTCACGCCGGCGGTGTTGTCTCCGATCAGGCCGCCGACTTTGCTGGTGCCGGTGACGGAGCCGGTCGCGTACACCTTCGACAGCGTGCCGCTGATGTTCTGCCCGATCAGGCCGCCAACCGTGTTCACGTCGGCGTTGCCAACCTGGCCGGTGGCATAGGCATTGGTTATGTCGCCCGAGTTTTGGCCGACCAGCCCGCCGGCGTACGAGGAGTTCGTGACAGACCCGGTTGCGTAGGAATCCCGGATCGTTCCGTAGTTGGCGCCGACCAGCCCGCCGGAGTAGTTGGCGGTGGCCGAGGCGGTCCTCACGTCGCCGGTGGCGTAGGAGGATACGATGGGCGTACCGAGGTTTGAGCCGACCAGACCGCCAATGTTAAATTGTGCGCCGCTTGCAATGCTGGTGACGGTCCCGGTGGCATGGCTCCGGGTCAGTATGACGCCCTGATCTCCGAGGTTGCCGATCAGTCCGCCGATGCTGGATGCTCCGTTCACCGCGCCGGCGGCGGACGAGTCGATGACGCTGCCGCCCGACATATCGCCGATCAGCCCGCCGACCTGGTCGGTCCCCGTCACCGTCACCGCGGTGTTGACGTTGTTGACGAGGCCGTAGCCTAATGCCGCCAGCCCGCCGGTGTAGGCCCGGCCCGTCACCGTCCCGGTCAGCGTCAGGTTGCTGATGACCGATGCGGTCACGGCCATGGAAAACAGGCCGACCCCGTCCGTCGAGGGACGGTTGATGGTGAGGTTGGAAATCGTGTGTCCGCCGCCGTCGAAGGTGCCCGAGAACGGCGTGCCGCCGGTCCCGATCGGCATGAAGCCGGAGGAGGACCAGATCCCCGCATTGCTGCTGTCGGCGGTGGCGCCCGCGTCGACGTCGCGCGAAAGGCGGTAGGTGCCGGATGGCGCCGCGGCCACCAGTTGCAATTGATGCGCGTTGGTGATGGTGCCGTCCGCCGATGCCTCCCACCGGC
This sequence comes from Azospirillum humicireducens, assembly GCF_001639105.2. Classification (NCBI taxonomy): domain Bacteria; kingdom Pseudomonadati; phylum Pseudomonadota; class Alphaproteobacteria; order Rhodospirillales; family Azospirillaceae; genus Azospirillum; species Azospirillum humicireducens. Next base: position 168,151 of record NZ_CP028904.1, on the reverse strand, counting down.
CGATCGGGCGCAGGTCGCCCTCCTGATACCAGTCGGTGGTGAAGTCCCAACCGGCGTAATTGCTCCGGCCCCGCGCCTGCGCCGTGGTCAGGCCGACCACCCCGCTGCCGCCGGCCGAGCTGGCCTGCCCGGTGGTCTCCGTATCCCAATAGGAGGCGGTCACGGTGCCGCCGTCATGTCCGATCAGGCCGCCGACGTCGGTGCCCCCACCGCGCACCGCGCCGGTGGCGTAGGCTTGCGTCACGGTGCCGTTGTTCGATCCGATCAGGCCGCCGACTTGATTGGTGCCGGTGACGGAGCCGGTCGCATACACCTTCGACAGCGCGCCGCTGACGTTCTGCCCGATCAGGCCGCCGACGGTGCCCGCTTCGGCGTTGCCAACCTGGCCGGTGGCATAGGCATTGCTTATGTCGCCCCGGTTCCGGCCGACCAGCCCGCCCGAGTAGTTGCTTGGGCCCGAGCTCTTCCTCACGTCGCCGGTGGCGTAGGAGGACACGATGGGCGTGCCGTCGTTGTTGCCGACCAGCCCGCCAATGTAGGATTGTACGCCGCTCGCAGTGCTGGTGACGGTCCCGGTGGCATGGGTCCGGGTCAGTGTGACGCCCTGATTTCCGAGACTGCCGATCAGTCCACCGAGGTAGGATGCTCCGTTCACCGCGCCCGTGGCGGACGAGTCGATGACGCTGCCCCCGGTCATCTCGCCGGCCAGCCCGCCGACATGGTTGGTGCCCGTCACCGTCACCGCGGTGTTGACGTTCCTGATGAGGCCGCGGCTATACCCCGCCAGCCCGCCGGTGTGTTCCGCGCCCGTCACGGTCCCGGTCAGAGTCAGATCGCGGATGACCGATCCGGTCCCGGCATCGTAAAACAGGCCGACCCCGTCCGCGGACAGCGCGTTGATGGTCAGGTTGGAGATGCTGTTGCCAAGCCCGGCGAAGGTGCCGAAGAACGCGCTATTGACCGGGCTGTCGGTGTAGGTGGTGCCGTCGGCATTCAGGCTCTGGGCCAGTGCGTAGTTTCCGATCGGGTCATTGTTCAATTGGGCGAAAGCACTCATGTCGTGCAGCAGGGTATAGCTCGTGAGGTCGCCGGTCGGGCCGATCTGCAGCGTGGCGTTCGATCCCGACAGGGTGATCGGCGCGGCGACGCTGTAGTCCTTGCCGGCGCCATGTTCCAGCACCAGCCCGGCGCTGCTGCCCGTCGCCGTCACCGCGGCGTTGACCGCGATGTTCCCGGCGGCCTGGAGCGTCAGGGCCGTGTCGGCCGACCATGACACCGGCGCCGCCACGGTGATGTTGCCCTCCTGGCTGCCGCCCGACCCGGTGGAGACCGTCACGTTGGCCGTCCCCAGCGCCGCCGTCAGCGTGCCGGCGCTGAGCACGCTGTCGTTGCCGGTGGCACTGAAGCCCGACACGCCGCTGTCGGTGCCGTTGGAGATCGTCAGGTCGTAGGGATCGAGCAGCAGCGACCCCGTCCGTCCGGCCCCGTCCCGCCCGGCCCGCAGGTCGGCGGTCCCCTGGAACGACAGCACCGCCTTGCCCGACACCTCGGCCCGACCGCCGTTCCCGGCGCTTCCGTCGGCGCCCACGCCGTCGCCCCGCGCGCTGATCGTGCCGGCGAACTCCGTGCGCTCGTCCGACCACACCACGACGCTGCCGCCGTTCCCGGCGCTTCCATCCGCCGACAGCCGCGCCCCGGCCGCGACGCTGGTGGTCGCGGCGTTGGCCACCGTCTCGGCCAGCGTCTTCGTCCCCGCATCCTTGCCGCCCTGCCAGTCGCCGCCGATCGCCACGGCGCCGCCGCTGGAGCCGCTGGCGTCCACCGTGGCGGTTCCGGCCACCGTCACCGTCCGGCCCGTCACCGCCACGGTGCCGCCGGCACCCCGCGCCGGCTTGACGCCGGGAATGGGCGGCGCCGACGATCCCCTGGCCGTCAGCGTGCCGCTGACCGTGGCGCGTCCGCCCGACACCCGGATGTCGCCGCCCTGCGTGGCGCCAGTCTCCATCGTCCGCGTGGCGGCGATGGTGCCGCCGGCCTCGACCGCGCCGTCGTCGCCCGCGGTCAGGTAGACCCGCCCGCCGCTCGTCGCCGTGCCGGTCGCCGCGATGACGCCGCCGGTGTTGCCGGCCAGCGCGTAGACGTTGCCGCCGTTGGCGCGCAGCTCGGCCACCGCCGCGGTGATGGTGCCGGTGGTCTTCGCCTCGGTGTCCGCCCCGCCGACCTTGACCTGGAACTTGCCGCCGTTGACCGCGCCATCCCGCGCCAGCACCTCGTAGCCGGCGGCCAGCGCCGCCGTGCCCTTGGGCGCCGCGATGGTGCCGCTGTTATCGACCGCCCGCGCGATCAGCGCCACGTCGCCGCCCAGCGAGCCGATCGACCCGGCATTGGTCACCGTCGCCTTGGACGTGCCCGAGAAGGTCTTGTCGCCGCCCTTCAGGAACTCGGCGTCGCGGACATCCAGGGTGGAGGCGACGAAGGATCCGCCGGTGGCGACCCGCCCGCCGGGTCCGACCGCGACGCCTGCGGGATTTATCAGATAGACCGAGCCGGTGGCGGTCAGGCTGCCGTCGAGGCGCGAGGGGACGTTGCCGGTGACGCGGTTGAGCGTGGCGCCGCCGCCGTTGTTGACGTGGACCGTGTTCCCCGCCCCGATGGAGAAGGACTGCCAGTTGACGACTGCGTTGGGGGAGGACTGGTCGACGATCAGGCTGGTGCCCGACGGCGTCGAGATGGACACCGAGCCGGCGGCGACGGACGGCCCGCTTGGCAGGGCCTGCGCCAGGGCCGTGCTTTCCCGGCCCGCCAGCAGGGCGACGCTCGCCATCAGGATCTGCAGCCGCCGCGATGGCCGGCTCGACGATCCGGCCCTGCGGAACGCTTGGGAATCGACGCTGGTCATCCGCTCACCCCTGTTTGCAGTCTTTTGATTTGGCATAGGCTGTCCGCCCGGCCCGGATGCGGCGGCTCCCGCCCGGTTCCGGGCGTCAGGCCGCTGTGCCCGGGCCGAGGATCGGCGCGATGCTGATTGGGGCCGCCTCCGGCCGCTCCGTCGGGTCCGGTTCCCGTTGCGGAGGATTGGGCGACATGCGGCACAACCATAATCAGCCCCGCCATGCCGCGGTATCCCAACATCGTGTGAGGGGAGCGGGGGAGGGCGGCAGTGCCGCCTCACATGTTTGTGGGATGCCGCGGCGAACCCGCTGCGGCTAGTCTCCTCATGAGGGCGCCGTCCGCGCCTTCGACCCGTATTCGGCTATTGCCAGGGTTTCGCGAAACTTCCTATCCTGCGGCGGCAGGCCAAGACACGACCCTCCTTGGACGAAAGGCGTTCCCCCTGTCGTGACCAGTGAGTTGCAGGCCCCCCCGTCGCCGGACCACCGCATCCGGGTCCTGCTGGTGGAGGACGACCGTCCGATCCGCGAGCGCATGTCCGCGATCCTGCGCGCCGCCGACCGGCTGGAGCTGGTGGCCGCTGCGGCCACGCTGGCGGAAGCCCGCGCGCTGTGCGCCGCCCATGTGCCGGCGGTGCTGGTCACCGACCTGAAGCTGCCGGACGGCAACGGGCTGGAGCTGATTCACGAGACCCGGCGGCTCTACCCGGCCATGGAGATCATGGTGGTCTCCGTGCTGGGGGACGAGCGCAGCGTGCTGACCGCCATAGAGGCGGGAGCCGCCGGCTATATCCTGAAGGATTCGGCGGCGATCGATCTGGTCGGCTCCGTGCTCGACCTCGTGGCCGGGCGTTCGCCGATCTCGACCTCCATCGCCCGCACCATCGTCCGCCGTGTCCAGAACAGGCCGGACGCCCCATCGGGCGCCCCGTCAGCCGCGCCGCCGTCCGTGCCGGTCCCGGCGCTGACCGAGCGGGAGACCGACATCCTGTGGGGGGTCGCCAAGGGATTGACCTACAGCGACATCGCGGAACGGCTGGGCATCTCCCGCAACACGGTGCTGACCCACGTCAAGAACATCTATCGCAAGCTGGAGGTGAATTCGCGCGGCGAGGCGGTGTTCGCCGCGATCAACCACAACATCATCGACCTGAAGGGCTGAGCGTCCGGCATGCCGTCGACGGACGCCGTTCCGGTCATGAGCGGTGATGCGGCGGCGCCAGCCCCGCTGTCCCGGCCGGCCTGGGCATGGCGGTCCGCCCTGACCCTGGCGATCCTGATTCCCGTCCTCACCGTCCTCGCCTTCGTCATCGGTCCCACCCTGTCCGACGATGCGGCAGCCCTGTTCATCGGCGAGGCGTTGCTGGCGGTGCCCGGCGACCAGCCCGGCGGCCCGGCCGCCTGGACGCCGGTGCTTCTGCCCTACCGCTGCCCGACCACGGCGGCCGTGGAGGGCTGTGCCGTCACCTTCCGCATCGCATACCGCTACGATCCGGCCGCCCGACCCGCGGATCGGGGCGTCATGTCCTTCTATGCGCCCTCGTTCCAGGGCGTGCTCACCGTTTCCCTGAACGGGGTTTTCCTCGCCTCCAGTGCCTGGACGCGGGCGGAAGCGGATGTCTCGGGCAATGTTCCATTCCTGGTGACGGTGCCGGGTCTGCATCCCGGCCTGAACGAGTTCGAGATCGCGCTGTCCAAGCGCGGCGTCGTCAGCGCCTTCCTCGACCGCGTCGCCATCGGGCCCGACTCCCTGCTGCGCCCGGACTATGACAGGCGGCGGTTCCTGTTCGCGACCCTGCAACGGATGCTCGACGGCTGGCACATCACCATGGGCCTGTCGCTGTTCATGATCTGGCTCGCCTGCCGTCGGGAGCAGGTCTTCCTGGTGACCAGCCTCGTTATCCTGTCGCACGCCGCCGTGTCGCTGCCGGCGGTCCTGGGCGATGGGGTGCTGGGCGAAACCACCCTGCAACTGATCAACCACACCCGCTTCCTGACCACCTGCCTCGTCCTGCCCATGGCGCTGCTGTTCGTCCACCGCCCGCTCCCGGTCCCTCTCGGCGCCTTCCTGCTGCCGCCCTTCCTGGTCGCCGTCAGCTTCCTCACCCTCCCGGTCGATCTGCACCGCTGGCTGCTGACGACCGTCTATTTTCCGCTCATGAGCGTCGCCGCCCTGTGGGTGCTGTCCGTGGTGGTGCGCGTGGCGTTCCGCGAGCGCGACATCGCGGCCACGGCCCTGGCCGGCGCCTTCCTGTTCAATCTGGTCATCGCGGTGCATGACATTCTGCTCACCCGCGACTCCCTGGGGGAAAACCGGGTGCTGCTCGGCCGCTTCGCCTGGCCCGTCATCATGGCGGTCGTCTCCGCGGTGCTGATCTGGCGCTTCGCCCAGACCATGAACGTGCTGGACCAGTTCAGCCAACGCCTGAAGAACGAGGTGGCCGCCGCCGAGCGCGCCCTGCGCCGCAGCTTCGCCCGCGAGCAGCAGCAGGCCAAGGCCGCCGTGCTGGAGGCCGAGCGGGTGCGCCTGATGAGCGACCTGCACGACGGCATCGCCGGCCAACTCGTCTCGATCCTGGCGCTGTGCGAGCTGCGCGGGGAATCCTCGGGCGAGGTCGCCCTCTCGGTCGGCGGGGCGCTGGCCGACCTCCGGCTGGTGGTGGCGTCGCTGGAGAATTCGGGCGACGATCTCGGCGTGATGCTCGCCCTGTTCCGCGAACGCATCGAGCCGCAGCTCATGGCCCAGGGCATGACGCTGGTGTGGCGGGCGGGCGTCCTGCCGGAGGTGAAGGGGCTGCACCCCGGCGCCACCCTCAACATCTTCCGCATCCTGCAGGAGGCTTCGATCAACGCCGCCCGCCACAGCGGCTCCTCCACACTGACCATCGAGGCCGGGCCGTCCCCGCTGCCAGGCCATGGCGTGCGCCTGTGCCTGCGTGATCAGGGGCAGGGCGGGGTGGCCAGCCGGCCGGGCAGTTACGGTTTGGGAAACATGCGCCGGCGGGCGGAGGCCTTGGGCGGGACGCTCGACATCCAGTCCGGCTCGGGCGGGACCGCCGTCACCCTGGACTTGCCGGCCGAGATACGCGGGCCGACGGCGGCGTGACGCCGGGACCGGCACTGATCTGCAGCGGCGTACGATGACCGGCGCCGCCACGACGCGCGATATCGGCCGGTTGATGCGGCTGTTCCGCGACACGATTGAGGCGCTTGGCGCGGTCCAGGACAGTGACCGCGATGCGGCTCGAAGTCCAGGACGCATAGCATCGGCTGTGATGCCGTAATAATCATCTCGCGCCTACAGCAAAAGTTTGCAACAGAGCCGCATCAAGTGCTCCATCATAGGTTGCTTGCTGATGCGGCTATACTGTAGCTAGGTCTGTCGATCGATGCACACAAAGGCCTTGCTAATTGTCATGCGCCGCCGGTCTAGCGCTTTGCTGTGTAACCCAAGTGCCATACCCGATACCCTTCATCTTCGCTGTTATGACATAGAGGCGCTCTGACGGCATTATTCTCAAAGAACCAACACGGATATATTTTACCTAACGTATTCTGCCATTCCTTTTTTACCATCGGTAGGCCAATGGTCTCTGCGACCTCTACGGCAATCATATCTTCGTCTCTAACATCAATCCAAAAATACCTGATCGACTGAGCCTTCCGCCCCTCTGACAATGGAGAGAAATCGACGCTGTAAGGAGAGTAAAGGTTACGTGCGACACATTCTAAATTTAGGCGGTCTTGGGTCTTGCCATTCACACGGTCTTGATGAAGCCTCTCTCTAACTTCATCACACCGTATTTCCGAAAATATTCCGCGAACGCTCGCCTCCGACATTCCAGGACGCACACGTTGCAAATACTCCTTTGCGTATCCGTTGGCCTGCGCAAGAGGAATATTCGCTGCGATCAGTAGAGCCGGTAACACAAAAAGCCGCAATGCCACCATCACCTCCAACATGGAAAATTTTGCCACCGGATAGAAATACCAGTGGTTTGCACAAAGTAGGACTGTCAGAGAGGTAGCTTCGGCTTGGCCGTGTAGTTTGGCCATCGGGCTTCTTCTGCATATCTGGCATGGCTGCGTTGGGATTCGGCTCGGCGGCGCGGTCAAGTACCGGAGCCGCTTCGCCTCGCGTTGCGAGACCCGGAACGTCGAGTATTTGTCCGAGTAGAAGGCCCGCGGCCGGCCATGGGCATTCAGAGAACCCTCCAACGCCTCGAAGTGGGAAAAGGCACTCTCCGACTTTGCGCGTGCAGATTTCCAGCACATAATATATATTATGGAAATCATTGAAAGCATCATGCGATGTCGCATAACACATCGTTTTTTGCCCGCAGGCAAGAGATGTGGGCTGGCCCAGATCAGGTCAACGCGGCATCCGACTTTGTGGAGTTTGATAAACCTCGCTGAAGTGAGTGCGGAACAGGCGCATGGCTGGCGTCAGTTCGACCCCTTGCCGCCAGGCCAAACCGACATCCATCGCCGGAACCCGCTCACGCATGATGATCGTCTCGATGCGTTTGCCTTCCAGCGACCATGGCCGGTAGACCATGTCGGACAGGATGGTCACGCCTTGACCATTTGCGACCGTGGAACGCACGGCTTCGATCGACGAGGTGCGCAATCGCACATTGGGTCGGAAGGGTGAGGCGCTCCAGTAGCGGTTGGTCCAATGGGCGGCCTCGTCAACGGTCAACATGATGTAGGGATGCTCCGCCACATCCTGCAACCCGACGGAATCCAGTTCGAGCAGCCGGTGCCCGGCCGGCACCCACAGGCGCCGCTGGCTTCCGATCAGCGTTTCCGTCGTCAGCTCCGGATTGCTGATGTTGGAGGTCAGGACCACCGCCATGTCGAGCCGGCCGGTGATCAGATTGTCCTCGATCATCTCGCGCGTCAGTTCGTGGATGTGGATGCGCAGATTGGGATAGCGGCGCTCCAGCCGCTCCAGATGTTGCGGCAGGAAATATCCGAGAACGGTATAGCTGGCGCCGATGGACAGGCTGCCGGCCACCTCCGCCGCCGTATCGGCCGGATGCAGCGCCTCCTCCACACTCGCCATGATTCGGTGGCTCGCTGCGAGGAAGCGGCGGCCGGTGTCGGTCAGCTCCATGCCCTGTGCTGTCCGGACGAACAGCCGCCCGCCCACTTCCGCCTCCAGCTCCTTGATGGCGGAGGTGATGGCCGACTGTGAAATCGACAATTCCCGGGCCGCCCGCGACACCTGCCCCAGATTGGCGGTGGCGACGAAATATTTCACATGGCGGAAATTCAGCATGGCCATCCCCGGATTTTCGCATGGTCAATTATCGAGAAAACAGAATATGCCTAAATCCTGTACAGGCCAAGCTTCCGTAGGAACGGCGGCGTTCCACTGTCTTGCCTGATTTTCAGGCGGATTTTGGCAGCGGAAAAATAGATAAAGTAATCTCAGAAATTAGAAATTGCAAAGGTTGGGGAACAACATACGCTCATATGGCAAGGCAGCCATTCCGCGGATTCATCCCTGGGGCTCGAGAGCCCCCGGTTCCGTAAGCAAGCAAGGGAGTAAGGCGTTGGCTCGTACAATGGTCGATCTCAACTGTGACCTCGGCGAGGGGTACGGCCAGTGGACGCTCGGTGAGGCCTCCGACGACGCGCTGATGGACCTCATCAGCTCGGCCAATGTCGCCACCGGCTTCCATGCAGGCGATCCCAACCTGATGGATCGCGTGGTGCGGCTGGGGGTGGAGCGCGGCGTTGCGCTGGGCGCCCATCCCGGCTACCGCGACCTGCAGGGCTTCGGCCGCCGCGTCATCCAGGCCAAGCCCGAAGAACTGGTGAACGACATCCTTTACCAGGTCGGCGCGTTGCGTGAATTCGCCCGCCGTCACGGCACCCGGCTGCAGCATGTCAAGCCGCATGGCGCGCTTTACATGGAAGCGGCGAAGGACGAGACGCTGTCCCGCCTGATGGTCGAAGCGCTGCTGAAGTCGAGCCCCGACACGCTGCTGTTCTGCATGGACGTGTCGGCGACCTGCGCCGTCGCCGAGGCGGCCGGCCTGCCGGTCATCCGCGAATTCTATGCCGACCGCGACTATGACCGCAGCGGCTCGATCGTCTTCGCCCGCCGCATGCGCCCGCTCGACCCGGCGGAGGTCGCCGACAAATGCGTCCGCGCCTGCCGCGACGGCAAGGTGCGGACAGTGGAGGGCGACGACATCGACATCGCCTTCGATTCCATCTGCTTCCATTCCGACACGCCGGGGGCGCTCGCGATCGGTACCGCCGTGCGCGAAGCCCTGCTGGCGGAAGGACTGCGCATCGTCGCGGCCGCCGATCTGGTCACCCAGAAGCGTTGAACACCTCGATATCTTCACCCCGCCTCAGGCGGCCCGCTCAGGAAGGATTGTATCGATGCCCGAAATCCGCTCTCCCCTGCCCGGCTCCTTCTACCGCCGCCCCGCCCCCGATCAGCCGCCCTTCAAGGAGGTCGGCGACCGGGTGGAACCGGGCGACGTCATCGGCCTCGTCGAGGTGATGAAGAGCTTCAACGAGATCCGCGCCGATGTCGCCGGGACCATCCTGAGCTTCGCGGTGGAGGATGAGGAGCCGGTGATGGCCGGCGCCGTCCTCGTCGAGCTGGAAGGCTGAGCGCGATGACGATCCGCCGCCTGTTCGTCGCCAACCGCGGCGAGATTGCGGTGCGGATCATCCGCGCCGCCAAGAGCCTGGGGATCGAGACGGTCCAGGCCTATTCCGAAGCCGACCGCGACATGCTGGCGGTCAAACTGGCCGATGAGGCCGTCTGCGTCGGCCGGCCGGCCGCCCGGCATTCCTATCTCGATGCAGCCGGTCTGGTGGCCGCCGCGCGGAAGGCCGGTTGCGATGCCGTCCATCCCGGTTACGGCTTCCTGTCGGAGAATGCCGAGTTCGCCGACATGGTCGAGAGCTTCGGCATGGTCTTCGTCGGCCCCAAAGCCGACACCATCCGCCGCATGGGCGACAAGGCCGCCGCCCGCGAGGCCGCCATCGCCGCCGGGGTGCCGGTGGTGCCCGGATCGAAGGGCCGCGTCGCAGATGTCGAGGCAGCACTCGCCGCCGCCGAAGCCATCGGCTATCCGGTGATGATCAAGGCGGCAGCCGGCGGCGGCGGACGCGGCATCCGGATCGCCGAAACGCCGGAGGAACTGCGCCGCCTCGCCCCGCAGGCGCAGTCGGAGGCCCAGGCCGCTTTCGGCGACGGCGGACTCTACCTGGAACGGGTGATCGGGAATGCCCGCCACATCGAGGTGCAGATCCTCGGCGACGGCACGCGAGCCATCCACTGCTTCGAGCGCGAATGCTCGTTGCAGCGCCGCCGCCAGAAGGTGTGGGAGGAGGCGCCCGCCGCCTGCCTGGACGAGGCCACCCGTGCGCAGCTCTGCGCTTCGGCGGTGGCGCTGGCCGAAAGCGTCGGCTATCGCGGCGCCGGTACGCTGGAATATCTCTACGACGAGCCGACCGGCGCCTTCTATTTCATCGAGATGAACACCCGCATCCAGGTCGAACATCCTGTGACCGAAATGATCACCGGCATCGATCTGGTGGCGGCGATGATCCGCATCGCAGGAGGCGAGCCGCTGCCGGTCACCCAGGATCAGGTGACGCGGACCGGCCACGCCATCGAGGTGCGCATCAATGCCGAGGATCCGGCGGCGGGATTCCTGCCCTGCCCCGGCACCGTCGAACAGCTGTCGGTGCCGACCGATCCGTCCGTCCGTTTCGACGGCATGATCTATGAGGGCTACACGGTTCCGCCCTTCTACGATTCCCTGCTCGGCAAGCTGATCGTGCATGGCGCAACGCGGGGCGAGGCCATCGACCGCATGGCGGCGGCGCTGGAGGGCTTCACCCTGACCGGATTGAAGACCACCGTGCCGCTGCACAAGGCGCTCGCCGCCGATCCGGATGTCCGGGCGGGCAAGGCGCACACCCGGTTCCTGGAAGGCTGGCTGGCCGGGAACCCCGCATTCAATCCCCAGAAGGCCGCGCAATAGGAGCACCGGATGCAGACCCGCTATTCCTACGGTGGCGACGAGCACATCTTCGTCGAGATGGACGAGGAGATGTCGCTCGAAGCCTTCTTCAAGAGCATGTCGATCACCAACGCGGTCCGCGCGGCGCACATCGACGGCATCACCGAGATCTGCCCGGCCAACGGCAGCTTCCAGATCAAGTTCGATCCCGACCGCATCGCCCCCGACGTCTTGATGAGCAGGCTCCAGTCGCTCGAACAGGCCGCCAACAAGGCGGAGAAGCGGCTGGAGACCCGAATCGTCGAGGTGCCGGTCTTCTACCGCGATCCCTGGACCACCGAGACGCTGATGCGCTTCCGCGAGCGGCACCAGGATCCGCAGAGCACCGATCTGGAATACGCCGCCCGCATGAACGGCTACGACACGGTGGAGCAGTTCATCCACGCCCACCATGCCTCGCCCTGGTTCGTGTCGATGGTGGGGTTCGTCGCCGGCCTGCCCTTCCTCTACCAGCTGGTCGAGCGGTCGCGGCAGATCCAGGTGCCGAAATATCTGCGCCCGCGCACCGATACGCCCAAGCACACCATCGGTCATGGCGGCTGCTTCGGCTGCGTCTATTCGGTTCGCGGCGCCGGCGGCTACCAGATGTTCGGCATCACGCCGATGCCGATCTACGACCCAACACAGAAGGTCTCCTACCTGCGCGAGTTCATGGTGTTCTTCCGGCCCGGCGACATCGTGAAATGGAAGCCGATCGACCGCGAGGAATACGACGCCATCACCGCCGACGTCGCGGCCAACCGCTACGAACCGCGCATCCGCAAGGTGACATTCGATCTGGACAGCTTCAACGCGGACATCGACGGCACCAACCAGCGGCTGATGGAGACCCTCCATGGCGTTTAAGGTTCTCAACCCCGGCCTGCTGACCACCGTCCAGGATCTCGGCCGGCCCGGCTATTTCCATCTCGGCATCCCGATGTCGGGGGCAATGGACCGCTATGCTCTGCGCGCCGCCAACCTGCTGGTCGGCAATCCGGAAGGGGCGGCGGCGCTGGAGGCGGTCTTCATGGGGCCGCAGCTGGAGTTCGAGGTGGACGCCACCGTCGCCGTCACCGGCGCCGACCTGCCGGCCCGCGTCGACGGCGAACCCCATCCGGCCTGGACCGCCTTCTCGGTGCGCGCCGGGCAGGTGCTGTCCTTCGATTATCTGAAGGGCGGCGCGCGCGCCTATATCGCGATTTCCGGCGGCATCGACACGCCGCCGGCGCTGGGCAGCCGTTCCACCTACATCATCGGCGCGCTCGGCGGCTATCACGGCCGGGCGCTGGCGGCGGGCGACATGGTGCCGCTGGGCAAGCCGGGGGCGCTGCGCCACGGCACCGAGGTGCCCGACGCCCTGCGCCGCACGGTGGGCAAGAGCGCCGAGCTGCGCGTTCTGCCCGGCCTCTACTGGCGCCTGATCACCGAGGAGGCCGGGCGCAACTTCTTCGAGGACAGCTGGAAGGTTGCGCCGGAGGCCGACCGCATGGGCTACCGGTTCCGCGGCGGCCGCCCCTTCACCTTCGAGCCGCGCGAACAGCCCTTCGGCGCTGGCTCCAACCCGTCCAACATCGTCGATGCCTGCTACCCCTATGGCTCGATCCAGGTGCCGGGCGGCACCGAGCCCATCGTCCTCCACCGCGACGCCGTGTCGGGCGGCGGTTACTTCACGCTCGGCGCGGTGATCTCCGCCGACATGGACCTGATCGGCCAGATGCAGCCCCACACCGGCGTCCGCTTCGTCAAGGTCGACATGGATCAGGCGCTGGCTGCCCGCGCCGAGGAAGCCGGTCGCCTGGCCCGCCTGCGCGAAGCCCTGGCCTGACCGGAGGGGAGGCGGCACCCCGTCCGCCGCCTCCCTCCTTTTTTGAACATCCCCCGCCTCTCCAAACCCCAATCCGTCCAATCCCATGCCGTGGAGACCACTCGCATGAACGCCCTCGCTCGCGCTCTTGTCGCCGCCACAGTTCTTGGAAGCAGTCTCGCCGCCCTCCCGGCGTCAGCCGCGGAGTGGTTTCCCTATCCGGCGGTGGAGGTGACTCCAGCCTTCTCCGCCGACGGCAAGCCGAAGGACATCTCCTACAGCCCGCTGCCCAAGGCGGCGAAGAAGTGGGACATCTGCGTGTCCTTCCCGCACATGAAGGACGCCTATTGGCTCGGCGTCGATTACGGCGTGGTGGAGGAAGCCAAGCGGCTGGGGGTGAAGGTCACTGTGGTGGAGGCCGGCGGCTACACCGAGCTGAACAAGCAGATCAGCCAGATCGAGGATTGCGTGGCACGCGGCGCCAATGCCGTGGTGATCGGCGCCATCAGCTTCGACGGGTTGAACAATCTGGTGGCGGAGTTGGCGAAGAAGAACATTCCGGTGATCGACGTCATCAACGGCATCTCCTCCCCGGCACTGACCGCCAAGTCCCTGGTGTCCTTCCACACCATGGGGGCGGAGGCCGGCCGCTATCTCGCGGCGAAGCATTCCGCCGGCAGTCCGCCGGTGAAGGTCGGCTGGTTCCCCGGTCCGGCCGGCGCCGGCTGGGTCGAGGCCGCCAACAAGGGCTTCATGGAGGCGGTGGCCGGTTCCGCCGTGCAGGTGCTGGAACCGCGTTACGGCGACACCGGCAAGGAGGCGCAGCTGCGGTTGGTCGAAGACGCGCTGCAGGCGACGCCCGACATCAAATACGTCGCCGGCACCGCCGTGACCGCCGAGGCGGCGCAGGGCCTGCTGCGCGAGCGCGGGCTGACCGACAAGGTCGGGCTGATCGCCTTCTACATGACGCCCGGCGTCCACCAGGGCATCAAGCGCGGCTTCATCCAGGCGGCGCCGGCCGATTCGATGGTCATCCAGGGCCGCATCGCCATCGATCAGGCGGTGCGGGCGCTGGAGAAGACCGATCTGGTCCGCCATGTCGGCCCGAAGATCTTCGTCGTCGACAAGTCCAATGTCGGCAGCGTGCCGCGCGACACCATCCTGCCGCCGGACAATTTCGCTCCCGTCTTCAGCGTGAAGTGAGGTCGTTTCTCCCGCCGCCGATCTCCGGAGGGAGCCGGCGGCGGGGACCATCCGGAGTGTGCGCATGTCCCCTCCCGTCCTGATCCGGGCCGTCGCCCTGACCAAGCGCTATCCTGGCGTCACCGCTCTCGACCGCGTCGATTTCGACCTGTGCCCCGGCGAGGTCCATGTGCTGTTCGGAGAGAACGGCGCCGGAAAATCGACCCTGATCTCGCTGCTGGCCGGGGTCTCCGCCCCCAGCGAGGGCGAGATCCTGGTGCGTGGCCATCATGCCCGCTTCACCGGCGTCGCCGATGCCCGCGCCGCCGGAATCTCCGCCGTCTTCCAGGAATTCTCGCTGGTGCCCACCCTGACGGTGGCGGAGAATCTGTTCCTGGGCGACGAGCCGCGCCACGGTCCCTTCCTCGACCGCCGGGCGATGGGGCGCAAGGCCGCCGCCCTGTTCGCCGACCTCGATTTCGCCATCGACCCGAAACGGCTGGTCGCCACGCTGAGCCGAGCCGAACAGCAGATGGTGGAGATCGCCAAGGCCCTGCACGGCGAGGTCGGCATCCTGATCCTCGACGAGCCGACGGCGTCGCTGACCGACCGCGAGGTCGACCATCTGTTCGCGGTGATCGCGCGCATGAAGGCTCGCGGCGTCGGCATCATTTACATTTCGCACCGGATGCAGGAATTCGCCCGCATCGCCGACCGCGTCACCGTTCTGCGCGACGGACGGCGGATCGGCACCGTGGCGATGGCCGACACCAGCGAGGCGGCCCTGCTTGAGATGATGGCAGGCCGCGCCATCGCGGAAATCTACCCGTCCATCGCCCGCAACCCCGGTCCGGTCCTGCTGCGGACGGAGGGACTGCGGGCGTGGGGCGTTCATGGCGTCGATCTGGCGGTCCGCGCGGGCGAGGTGCTGGGCGTGGCCGGCCTCGTCGGCTCCGGCAAGTCGCGCTGTTTCAGGGCGCTGATGGGACTGCTGCCGATCCATGCCGGACGGGTGACCGTCCAAGGGCGCGACCTCACCGGTGCCGCAACCCGCGATTTGATGCGGGCTGGCCTCTGCTATGTGCCACCCGACCGCAAGACCGAAGGGTTGCAGCTGGCCTTCAGCACGCGGGACAATCTGGCCCAGGGGGAGCTGGCCGGCACGCGAAGCCGCTTCGGCCTGCTGCCCTGGCGGCGCATCCGCAAGCGCTGCGAGGCGACCGCCGAACGGGTCGAGCTGCCGGCCGCCTATCGCGGCCGGGCCGTCGGCAAGCTGTCGGGCGGCAACCAGCAGAAGGCGCTGTTCGGCCGTGCGCTCGGCCGCGACTACGACCTCTACATCTTCGACGAGCCGACCGTCGGCGTCGACATGGGCGCACGGGCCGCGATCTACCGTCTGATCCGCGAACTGGCGGAGGCCGGCAAGGCGGTGGTGGTCATTTCCTCCGACCTGCCGGAGGCGATGAACCTCGCCCACCGCCTGCTGGTCTTCGCCCATGGCCGCATCGCCGCCGAACTGGAGGGCGACGCCATCAGCGAAGCGGCCATTCTTTCCCACTTCTTCGATCCCATCCCGTCGGCTGCCACCCCACCGGCATCCAACATCGACCAGGAAGCGAGACTGCCCGCATGAGCGCCCCCTCCTCCGCCGCATCGTCCTCCTCCGGCACCGTCCCGGCTCCCACCTCCGTCCGGCTGCGTGCGGCCGGGCGGGCGCTGTTCATCCGCCTGGGCGTGCTGCCCTTCTTCCTGACGGCGGCGCTGATCGTGTTCACGCTCGCCTCGGATCGTTTCCTGACCGCGGACAATCTCGTCAATGTGATGCGCCAGTCGGTCTATCTGGTGTTGATATCTCTCGGGCAGATGACGGTGCTGATCACCGGCGGGTTCGATCTTGCGGTCGGGGCGACCGTCGCCCTCACCTCCGTGGTGGCGGCGCTGGTGATGGCGGCGCTCGGCCCGATGTTCCCGGATGCTCCGGCCCTGGTGATCGCGCTCGGCGCGCTGGCCGGCTTCGGGGTGGCGGCGCTGGTGGGACTGGCGAACGGCACCGGCGTCGCGCTGTTCGGCGTCTCGCCCTTCATCATGACGCTGGGTGTCAGTTCGGTGGCGGCCGGCGGTTCGCTGTTCCTGACCGGCGGCGTCCCGGTGTCCGGCCTGCCGACGGAGTTCGCCGACCTGTTCGGCTTCGGCCGCTGGCTGGGCATTCCGGTGCCGGTGCTGGTCGCCGCGGTTGCGATCGCCATCGCCTGGGTCGTCATGACCCGCACCCGGACCGGCGCCCACCTTTACGCCGTCGGCGGCAACATCAAGGCGGCAAAGCTGTCGGCCATCCACACCGGACGCACGTTGATCGTCGCCTATGTCCTGTGTGCCCTGATCGCGGCACTGACCGGCCTGCTGTTGACCGCACGGGTGGAATCGGGAGAAGCCAATCTGGGCGGAACGCTCGCTCTGGAGTCCATCGCCGCCTGCGTGATCGCCGGCGTGTCGCTGCGCGGCGGCATCGGCCGGGTCGAGACCGTCGTGCTGGGCGCTCTGTTCATCGTTCTGGTGCAGAACGGCATGAACCTCGCCCAGATCGGCTCCTATCTGCAGATGGTGCTGCTCGGCGGGTTGCTGATCCTGGCGGTGATCTTCGACCAGATCCGCTACCGTATGATGATGGGCGCGTAGCTGCTCGGCTCGCTGATGGCTTGCCGAGGTGGGTCTCACATTCCCCGGCATCTCGTCC
The DNA here is from genome assembly GCF_001639105.2 of Azospirillum humicireducens. Taxonomy (NCBI): domain Bacteria; kingdom Pseudomonadati; phylum Pseudomonadota; class Alphaproteobacteria; order Rhodospirillales; family Azospirillaceae; genus Azospirillum; species Azospirillum humicireducens. Next base: position 151,495 of record NZ_CP028904.1, on the reverse strand, counting down.
GCTCATCTCTGCGGCCGGGCCTGTCAGTCCCGCCGCGCCGTGTCGATGGTGATGCCGCCGCCGACGGCTCGGGAAACACAGGCACACATGCGGTGGGACTCAGCCTTCTGCTCATCGCTGAAGAACACGTCGCGGTGATCGACCTCGCCATCGACGGCAAGGATGTCGACGGCACACAGGCCGCATTCACCGCGGCGGCAATCGGACAGCAGTTCCACCCCCGCCGCCTCGAGCGCGTCGAGCATCGAGCGGTTTTCCGGCACGGTGATGGTCTTGCCCAGGCGGGGGATATGGACGGTGAAGGGTTCCGGGGCATAGCGTCCGCTGTTGCCGAAGGATTCGAAGCGCAACCGCTCCATCGGCCGCCCCCGCTCCCGCCATTGGCGGCGCACCGCCTCCATCAGGCCGATGGGACCGCACAGATACAGCTCGCCGTCCGGCGCAAGCGCATCGATGGCCGCGGCAAGATCCATGCGCTGCCCCTCCTCGTCGACGAAGGTCGACAGCCGGTCCCCCAGGTGGTCGCGCAATTCATCGGCGAAGGCCAGCTCCGAGCGCCGCCGGCAGGCATAGAGCAGACGCATCGGCGCCCCCCGCCTCGCCAGGGCGAGCGCCATGCCATGGATCGGCGTGATGCCGATCCCGCCGGCGATCAGAAGGTAATCGGGGCGGTCCAGCGCCAGTTCGAAGAGGTTCTGCGGTTCCGAGATCCGCAGCCGGGCGCCGGGCTCCAGCGTCCACATATAAGCCGATCCGCCACGGCTTTCCGGCAGGCGTTTGACGGCGATCCGGTAGAGGCCATCCTCCGCCTCGCCGATCAGCGAGTAGCAGCGCGCATCGGTCCGTCCGTCGATGGCGATCGTGACGCCGATGTGGCTGCCCGGCGCCGGAGTCCGGGCGGGATTGCCGGGTTCGATTTCGAACAGACGGATGTCGGGCGCGAGATCGCGCACCGCGCGCAGCCGGGCATCCTGCCAATCGATGGCAAAGCGCATGGGGGAACCTCAGGCAAAGGGTTGGGTCTGGGGAACCGGGTTTGGGAAGGTGGGTCAGGCGCCGCGCAGCCGGATCAGGGAGGCTCCCGGTACCCGGTCGAGCTGGCGTTGGTTCTTGACGGCGTTTTCAAGGTTGCGGAGGGCCACGCGGGAGTGTTCGCGCGCCAGATGGTCGGCCCGGCTGCCCTCCCCTTTCTCGATGGCCTCCAGGATCGAGCGATGATGCTCCTGCGCGATGACCAGGATCTCCCGCGATTCGGGCAACTCCGCCTGGACCCGGACGAAAGCGCCGGGCGACGCGAAGGGCAGCGACAGCACCCGCTCCATCGACCGTTTCAACACCGCGCTGTCGGCGAGATGAAGCAACTGCGCATGGAACCGGTCGTTGAGGCGGATGTAGTCGGAAAAATCGCCGATGGTCAGAGCCCGCCGGTGAACCAGATCGTCGAGGGCTTCGACGATGCCGCGGAGATCGGCGAGCGCGTCGCGGTCCAGGCGGCGTTCGGCCGCCCGCTGGGCCGCCATCCCTTCCAGAACGCCGCGCAGCTGGATGGAATCGGCGATGTCGGTTTCGTCGAAGGCGCGGACGACGAAACCGCCGGTCGGCAGGCAATCGACCAGCCCCTCCTCCTCCAACCGGACCAGCGCCACCCGGACCGGGGTGCGGGACACGCCCAGCCGGTCGACGATGCCCAGTTCCGACACGCGCTCTCCCGGACTGAGCTCACCGTTCAGGATCAGCTCGCGGAGCTGCAGAAGCGTCCGGACGGTCTGGGAGTTGCGGGGTTGCTCCTCCATGCCCTGCGGCCCTACTCCGCCGCGTGGCGGACCGGCGCCCGCCGCTCCGCCTGTACCAGACGGTCGATCAGGCGCCTTGCCCACATCGCCCCGGCGTCGATGTTCAGATTGTAGAAGGCGCGGTCGGGATGATCGTCGATGGCCTGTTGCTGGGCCTCCAGGATCACCTCGTCCTCACCGAAGATGCGGGTGACGCCGTCCCGCAGCTCTGCCGTCAACCTCTGCTCTCCCAGCTTGTAGTTGCGGCAGAAGGCCCAGAAGTAATGGCAGGTCTTGTCGGTTTCCGGCGTGATGGTGTTCAGGACGAAGCCGTTCACCCCCTGCGACCGGTCGCCTTCGGGGGCACCGGTTCCGGCCGGGGCGACGCCGACATCGATGGCGATGGTGCAGGGCGCCTCGAAGCGGATGATCTGCCACCGATCGACATTGCCCGGCTTGCCCAGCTGCTTGGCCCAGAAGGGCGGCGCTTCGATGTCGCGCATCCAGCGCGTCACCGTGACGAAGCGGTCGTTGTGCGTCGTCTCGAACGGGGCCTCGGCAACGGCACGGTTGCCGATGCTGGAGGAGTGCACGAAGGTCTCGTGGGTGAGGTCCATGAGATTGTCGAGCACCAGCCGGTAGTCGCACTTCACATGGATCAGCCGGCCGTCGCCGGCCCAGTCCGGATCGTGGTTCCAATGCAGGTCCGGAATCCTGTCCGGATCGGCGAGCGCCGGGTCGCCCATCCACACCCAGGCGAAGCGGTGTCGCTCGACCACCGGATAGCGCCGCACGCAGGCCGACGGGTTGAGCGTCTCCTGCGACGGCATGCCGACACAGCGGCCTTCCGGATTGAAGACAAGGCCATGATAGCCGCAGACGAGATTGTCCCCCTCCAGCCGCCCCTTCGACAGCGGCAGCAGCCTGTGCCAGCAGGCATCCTCCAGCGCCGTGATGCTGTCGTCCGACCGGCGGTAGAGAACCAGCTTCTTGCCGCAAATGGTGCGCGGCAACAGTTCCCGCCGCAACTCCACGTCATAGGCCGCGGCATACCACGCGTTCATCGGAAATGTCGGGATGGTGTCCCTGGCGGTTTCACTCAACGCTCCCTCCCTTGGGGCTGGCGGTCGTGAACTGACTTCTGCACTTGGGATCGGCAGTCTCCAATCGGGCCGCCGCCGAGACTCTGTATACAGTTGTGCTCGGCGGAACTCAAGCCAAATTGATATAGATCATCATGATCCGCCCTGCGTTGTAGTACAGAAACGGCGAAAACACTCAGGATGGTGGCGATCCGGAGCGCAATGGGCATGCCGGGCCAGCCAGCCTCCCGTCAACGGTAAGGGCACTTATGTATACAATGGAGCGTTCAACACCGGCCTGGATCGAGTATCGGGGGCCCTATGCGGCGATTTTTGCAGGATGGCGATTCTGAAAAGCCGAACGGCCTGCTACTCTCCGCTTCGCTCGCCGGGCAATAGGCCCGCCATCCCCACAGTCGATATGGGTATAGATTCTATGGCCGAAGCCGTCCGGAAATCCTCCCGCAAGCGGGGCGAGGACAGCCACCACTCCGATGCGGAAGCGGCGGCCGACGACAGGAGCGCCGTCGATCTCGGGATTCTGGGAGAATCCGTGGGTTTTCTGCTGAAGCGGGCTCAGATGGCGGTGTTCGCCGACTTCATCGAGACCTTTGCCGCCGTCGATCTCCGTCCGGCACAGTTCTCGGTACTGGTCATCATCGGCCGCAACCCCGGCCTGAAGCAGTCGCAGGTCAGCACGGCGCTCAACATCAAGCGCACCAACTTCGTGCCGCTGCTCGATTCGCTGGAAGAGCGCGGTCTGGTGGCCCGCAAGCTGGCGGTCGGCGACCGCCGGTCGCATGCTCTTCACCTGACCGCCAAGGGCTCGACGCTGCTGGCCGAACTGCACCGGCTGTGGGCCGACCATGAGCGGCGCATCTGCGAGCAGATCGGGATGGACGGGCGCGACCAGCTGCTGTCCCTGCTCGGCCGGATGAACGCCGCCGGAAACGCATCGGCCTCGCCCGACGATGCGGACGAGGCCGATGCTGCCCCCGCCAAGGCACGTGCCAAAGGGCAGGCCGGGGGACAGGCCAAGGGACCGGGAAGGCGCAAGAGCGGCTGAAGCCGCGGCCTCAGCTGCGACCCGGTGCCGCTGCCGCCTTCAGAGCGGCGGAGGGTTGCGGGGCCCCGGCCGTTTGCTTCAGCCACAGTGCCGCCGCCGCCAGAAAGCCGGGCACCGCCAGCGCGGTGAGGATACCTGAGAAGCTCAGCTGCCATCCGGCCAGCACGGCGACCAGGAAGGAGCCGGCAATGCCGCCGAAACGGCCCAGGCCCATCATCCAGGCGATGCCGGTGCCCCGCGCCTGCGTCGGGTAATAGGCGGCGGCCAGCGCCCCCAGCGACGACTGCGCGGTGTTCATCAGCACGCCCGTGACCAGCACCGCGACCATCAGCATCCCGACCTGCCCGGCGATCTGGCCGATCACGATGAAAGCCAGCCCGGTCAGCGCGAAGAAGACGGCGACGATGCGGTTGCCGTCGAAACGGTCCATCAGGGCGCCGGAGAACAGCGATCCGATGCCGCCCAGCGGGAACAGGGCGGCGACCAGTGCCGCGGTCGCCGGAGCCAGCCCGGCATCCCGGAACAGCACCGGCATCCAGTTGACCATGGCGTAGAAGATGGTCAGCCCCATGAAATAGGCGATCCACAGCATCAGCGTGCCGACGATGTAGCCGCGCGACAGCATCAGCCGGATGGCGCCGCGGCTGTCGCCGACGGCAGCGGCCGTCTCGGTCACCACGAAACGGGTGGCGTCGGCTGCGGCCGCGGAGATGGGCGTCAGGAGCCGCCGGATCTGTTCCACCGGCTTGCCGCGTGCGACGGCGAAGCGTGCGGATTCCGGCAGCCACAGCAGAAGGAGCAGGGTCAGCAGCAGCGGCGCCACCCCGCCGGCCAGCAGGACGCTGCGCCAGCCGAAGGCCGGGATGATCCAGGCGGCCAGAAAGCCCCCCAGCGCCGCACCCAGCGGAAAGCCGCAGAAGACGAGGTTGGTCGTCAGCGCCCGGCGGCGGGCAGGGCAATATTCGCTGACCAGGGTCAGCGCGGTCGGCATGGCAGCCCCCAGGGCGATTCCGGTGATGAACCGCCATGCGATCAGCGTGGTCAGATCGCCGGCAAAGGCGGACGCCAGGCAGGCCGCTCCCATGACCAGGACCGCTGCGATCAGCACCGGCCGCCGGCCGATCCGGTCGCTCAGCGGTCCGGCGGTCAGCGATCCGGCCACCAGGCCGAACAGGGCGGCGCTCAGCACCGGGGCGAGGTCAGGGCGCTGCAGCCCCCACTCCGTCAGCAGCGAGGGCGCGATATAGGCGATGGCCGCCGTGTCGTAGCCGTCCAGCAGGACGATGAACAGGCACAGGACGACGATGCCGATCTGTCGGCGGGAAAACGGATGTGCGTTCAAAAAGCCTTGGACGTCGATGCTGCGTTCCGGGGACATGGCTGTCCTCTCCCTTCCATCGCGATCATCGGATTCGCTTTTGTCGCTGCGTAAAATGGCGCCGGCAGATCGACCGCCGGGCAACCGGCCGTCAGAGGGCCGTTTCGTTCCGGTACTGTTCGCGCAGCAGGTTCTTGCGGAGCTTGCCCGACGCGGTGCGCGGCAATTCGTCGGCGATGACGATGCGCTTTGGCGTCTTGAAGCGGGCGAGACGGCTGCGGCAATGATCGATCACCCCCTGCTCCGTCACCGAACAACCGGCGCGCGGCACGATGAAGGCACAGCCGACCTCACCCCATTGGGCGTCGGCGATCCCGATCACGCAGGCTTCCGCCACCGTATCAAGTTCCAGCAGCACCGCCTCGACCTCGGCGGGGTAGACGTTCTCGCCGCCGGAGATGAACATGTCCTTCTTACGGTCGACGATGTAATAGAAGCCGTCCTCATCCCGGCGCGCCGTGTCGCCGGTGCGGAACCAGCCCTCCGTGCCAGCATCCGCGTCGGCGGCGCGGTTCCAGTAGCCGGGCGAGACGTTCGGGCCGCGCACCAGGATCTCGCCGACCTCCCCGTCGGCAACGTCTTCGCCGGCATCGTCGACCAGCCGCAGCCGGACAGAAGCCGGCGGCAGGCCGGCAGACCCAGCCTTAGCAGCGATGCGCGGCAGATCGTCCACGGGCATGCCCAGCACGGTCCCACCTTCGCTGCTGCCATAGCCGTCGGCCATCGGCACGCCATCGTCGACGAAGCGCCGTACCAGCGCCGGCGGGTTGGGAGCGCCGCCGGTGCCGAAGAAGACCAGCCGCGACAGCTTCGCCGGATCATAGCCCGGCTGCTGGCGCAGGGTCTGGGCCATTTGCGGCACGCACATGTAATGCGTCACCCCCAGCGCCGGGTCGGACAGCCGCTCCAGCGTCAGCACCGGGTCGAAGCCGGACGACAGCAGCAGCGTGCCGCCTTGAAGAAGCGTGGTGCGGCAGATGGTGACGATGCCGATCACATGGAACAGCGGCATGTCGCACAGGAAGACGCTGCGGTGGTCGACCCGGTTCAGCAGAGCGAAGTTGGTCGCGGTGAAGAAGGCGGTCTGTTCGGTGTGGATGGCGCCCTTCGGCTGACCCGATGTTCCGGAGGTGTAGATGATGATCGATGGCGCCCCGGCATCGCGCGGCGGCAGGCCCGTGACAGGTTCCGCCGTCTCCTGCCCGTTCCGCACGGATGCCGCATCCACCAGCCGCAGTCCGGGCACCGTTCCGCGCACGCCTTCCCCGACGCCCTGCGCCGTCGTGGCGAATCCGTCGCCATGGATCAGCAGCGACGGCGTCGCGTCGTTGACCAAAACCGCCAGCTCCGGCACCGTCAGCCGCCAGTTCAACGGCACGAACACGGCACCGGCGCGGACGCAGGCGAAGGCCATGATCAACTGATCGATGCCGTTGCGGCCGAGCCAGGCGACCCGCCGCCCGCCGGCACCCTGGCCCGGCTCTACATCCAGGCACCGGATCAGCCAAGCCGCACGGCGATCGATCCGTCGATGCAGCGCCTCGTAAGTCAGTCGCTCGCCGGTGGCGAGGTCGACGCAGGCCGGGGCTCCCGGCTGCACCGCGGCCTGATAGGCGACGGGATCGGGCGCTTCCCATCGCAGGCCGGCGCCGGTCCCGCCCTCCCCGGTTTTCCCGGATGCTCCGGGTTCGGTCACAGACATTCCCAACCTCCCCATTTCAAGCCGCGCCGGTCCTGCCCGTTTGATCCGGCGTTCTACCGCCGGCGCGGCCGATCATTGACTCGCCGGATTTCAGCCGCGCTTGTAGGCGCCGAGCCCCGGACGATAGGTCTTGTCGTCGATGAACTGCTTGATGCCCTGCTTGCGCCCCTCCGACTTGTCGAGGAAGTTCAGCGATTCCTGGCGGACCACCAGGTAATCTTCCGCGGCGTCGAACGGCATTTCAACCACGCGCTTGAAGGCGTCCTTGGCGGCCTTCAGCGTCATCGGGTTCTTTTCCAGCAGGTTGTCGGCGATTGCCCGCACCTTGGCGCGCAGCTCCGCCCGCGGGACCGAGAAGTTGACCAGCTTCATCTCCGCCGCCTTGCGGCCGTCGAAGGTGTCGCCGGTCAGGATGTAGTACATGGCCTCGCGCTGGCTCATCAGGTCGGCCACCACCTTGGTGACGTTGCCGCCGGGGATGATGCCCCAGTTGATCTCCGACAGGCCGAACTGCGCCTCGTCGGCGGCAACCGCCAGATCGCAGGCGAACAGCGGGGAGAAGGCGCCGCCGAAGCACCAGCCGTTGACCATGGCGATCGACGGCTTCTCGAACCAGCGCAGGCGGCGCCACCAGCCATAGGAATCGCGCTGGGCACGGCGGGTCGCCATATGGCCCTTGGCCTCGGTCTCTCGGAAATATTCCTTCAGGTCCATGCCGGCGGAGAAGGATTCGCCCGCACCGGTCAGCACCAGCACCTGGCAGCGGTCATCGACCTCCAGATCGTCCAACACGCCATGCATGCGCGCGTTCAGCGCCGGGTTCATCGCGTTGCGCTTGTCGGGCCGGTTCAGCGTGACCCAGGCGACGCCATTGTCGAACTCGACGGTCACCACGTCTTCGGCGGTGTCCGGCTGGGCGGTGGTCTGCTGCTGCGTCATGAAAGCTATCCTTTTGATGGTCTTCGCCCGGCGCGCGGGCGCCAATTGGAAAATCGTCAGATCGGGAAATGGCCCGGCTGGGTCTCGACGGTGATCCAGCGCAGCTCGGTGAAGGCGTCGATGCCGGCCTTGCCGCCGAAGCGGCCATAACCGCTGGCCTTGACGCCGCCGAAGGGCATCTGCGCCTCGTCATGCACGGTCGGGCCGTTGACATGGCAGATGCCGGAGCGGATGCGCCGGGCGATGCGCAGCCCGCGTGCCGTGTCGCGGGTGAAGACGGCGGCGGACAGTCCGTATTCGGTGTCGTTGGCGACGGCGACCGCCTGCTCCTCACCGTCGACGCGGACGATGGTCACCACCGGGCCGAAGGATTCCTCGGCATAGATGCGCATCTCCGGCGTGACATGGTCGAGGATGGCCGCCGGCAGCAGAGTGCCGTCGGGCGCGCCGTTGCGGTGGAGCACCGCCCCCTTGGCCACCGCGTCGTCGATCAGCCCCTGCACATGATCCGCCGCGCTGCGGTCGACGACGGACCCCAGCGGCGTCCGCCCCTCGCGCGGATCGCCGGCGACCAGCGTCGCGGCCTTGGCGACGAATTTCTCCAGGAAGGCGTCGGCCACCTTGGCATCCAGCACGATCCGCTCGGTCGACATGCAGATCTGGCCCTGATTGAAGAAAGCGCCGAAGGCGGCAGCCTTCACCGCCTCGTCAAGGTCGGCATCGTCCAGCACCAGGAAGGGCGCCTTGCCGCCCAGTTCCAGCAGCACCGGCTTCAGCTGCGCCGCCGCGCGCTGGGCGATCAGCCGGCCGACGCGGGTCGATCCGGTGAAATTGATGCGGGTGACGGCGGGATGGTCGATCAGGGCGTTGACCACCTCGGCCGCGTCCTCCGGCGCGTTGGTGACGACATTGACCACGCCGTCCGGCAGGCCGGCCTCCTGGAAGGCCTGGCCGATCAGCGCATGGGTGCGCGGACAGAGCTCCGACGCCTTCAGCACCACTGTGTTGCCGCAGGCGATGGCGGTGGCGACGGCGCGCACGCCGAGGATGACCGGGGCGTTCCACGGCGCGATGCCCAGCACGACGCCGACCGGCTGGCGCACCGCCATGGCGAGGCAACCGGGCTTGTCGGATGGGATCACCTCCCCCGCGATCTGGGTGGTGAGCGCTGCCGCCTCGCGGATCATCGAGGACGCCAGCATCACATTGAAACGCGCCCATCCTTCGGTCGCACCGGTCTCCGTCGCCATCGCCGAGACGAAATCGTCGGCACGGCCGGCCAGCGCATCGGCAGCCTTCAACAAAAGCGCGCGACGGGTGTTCGGACCGGTTTCCGACCAGCCGGCGAAAGCGGCCAGCGCCGCCTCCGCCGCCGCACCGGCATCGGCAGCCGACGCAGCGGCGGCGACCGTCGCGACGCCGCCGGTGATCGGGTTGCGGCGTTCGAACCGGCGCCCGCCGGTCGCGGAAACCGTGCGTCCGCCGATCAGCAGATCGGTCGGCGCGGCAACAGACACATGTTCCATGGGAGTCTCCAATCCGCCCTGCCATTTTCGGCAGCTTATGGACCATCGGGCATATTGTTATGTTATATAACTGTTATGTGCGCGTCAACGCCTGAATCGCACCGCGGTGCTGGGTCAATCGGCAGGCGGCAGCAGTGCGATACTGAAGGCGCCCCACTGACGCCCGCGCACCAGGATCGGGGCGTTCAGGATGGTGATGAGCACCCGCTTGCCGCCGCCCATGTCGCGCGGCATGGTGTGGATCGATGGCCGGGGCGAGCTGGCAGCCTTCAACCCGGCGCGGAAGCGGTACAGCCGGCGTCCGCGGCAATGCGCGGCGTTCCACACCGGATCCGGCCCCTGCGGCTGATTGTATTTGCGGTTGTGGGTCGGCAGATAGCCGTTGCGGTCGGCGATGGTGGCGAAGGCGATGCGCGGGTCGAGATCCAGCAAGGGTTCCTGCACCGGCGGCAGAACCCGGTCGGTGAAGGCGGTGAAATTGGTCAGGACCTGTTCGGGGTTGGTGCCCGGGATCGGCCGATAGGTCTCGTCGAACAGATCGCCCATCGCGATCTCGCCGGACTCGACGGCCCGTTCGAACAGGGCGGAGACCCGGGCCGCCGCCTCCACCGTCGCGGCGAGGAAAGGGCTGTCGTCGGTCGCGACCGGACTGGTGCCGATATGGTCGATCAGCGTCTCGCTGAGTTCCAGCAGGTTTTCCAGCCGCCGGTTCGCTGCCGACAAATGGCTGGACGAGCCGGCGACCGCCTGCTCCAGTTCGTCAAGTTCGCGTTCGACCGCGGTGCAATCCTTCAGATTGGCGCGCACCCCTTCGGCGATGGCGTGGGTGGCGTCATGCACCGTGGCGACCGACTCCGCCATCCGTGCCACCACCCGCTCGATCAGCGCGGTGCCCTCGCGGGCCAGTGTTGCGCTGGCTGTGGCTGCGGCGCCGTCCTGGATCAGGCCCGATACCTGGGAGGTCAGCGCCTGCACCGTATCGCCGATCTGCACGGTCGCCATCTGGGTCTGGCGGGCCAGTTCCTTCACCTCGGTCGCCACNCCAGCAGGTTGGTCTGCTTGGCGATGGCCTGGATCGCCCGCGACACCGACGCCACCTGCCCGAGCGACGTGCTGACCAGCGCCAGCTGCCGTTCCATGCGGGTGACGCCGTCGATCAGCTCGGCGATCTTGCGGACGGCATCGGTGACGGCATTGCGCGAGTGGGCGATCTCACCGGTCGCTGTCGCCGCGGCGGTGCTGGCCTGTTCGGCAGTGCGGTCGATGGCTGCATTGGTGGATGTCATCGCCGAGGCGGCGGTTCGCAAGGTGCGGAACTGGGCGCCCTGCCGGTCCACCACCGCCGCCACCTCCTGAACATTGCCGGTGATGTCCGCCAGTTCCAGGCCGATGGCGCCGACGCGGCGATAGACGTCGCGCACCACGGTGGCGGCATCGCCACTGGCCGCTGTGACGCCCGCCGCCGGAAAGGGCAGGCCCGTGGCTGACTCCATTCGCAGTCCTCCCGAATTCTGGATTTGTCCGGGATCGGCGGCAATACGGCACCGAAGGGCCGCCATGGCACAGGAAACCTGCCCGCCACTGCCGGAAACCTGCCGCGGGGTTCCCGCTGCCGGACCGGCACCCGGACACTGTTTTATGAAATGATTGTTATTGAATATACCTATATAGTGCGTCCGTCAATTTCCAATCCACGCCGCATCCCGCCCGCACTGTTTCGGGATCAGCGAAGGCACGGCCATCCATTGGCAGCAGCGCTTGCGCACGGAAGGACATGCCGAGACACAGCCGATGGGTGGTGATCAACGTCCGCGGACTTGCTGGCGCTGCCGCGACAGCGCGACGCCGGCCAGCCATCCCGCCATCAGCAGGGCGGTTGCATCCACCACCATCACCGCCGTCACCCCGAACCAGGGGGCGTCGGGAAACAGCGCCAGCCGCAGCAGCGGCAGCCCGGCATAGGCAAAGGCGAGAACGGGCAACATCAGCCGCTCCACCGCCCGCCGCCCGCCGTCGAGCCTGGGCAACAGATAGAACAGGATCGCCAGCCCGGATACGGCGAACACCATCCCGCCATGGGTCGTTCCGGTCGTCAGATTGTCGGCGAGCAGCAGCAGCGGCACGAGCAGATACAGCGCGTTGTTGGCATGGAACAGCCGGCGGGACAGGGTAAGCCGGTCCTGCGGACGCCTGTCGTCCTTCGCCGCCCGCAGCCACAGCAGCTTCATGCCGGAATCGACGATCCAAAGACACAGCACGCCGAGCAGGCAATAGACAAGAACCGTACCGGTTCCGCCGAAACGGGCGTAATGCAACGGCCGCAGCGCACTTTCCGCCACGCCACCCCAACCGCCATCGCGGGAATCGCGCATCGAACCGACCGTGGCATCGACGAGGCTGCAATAGGCGCGCAGGCTGCCCGCCCCCTCACCCGCCCAGGTGAGCCGGCCGCGGGGGATGCCCTCGACCATCAGTTGGTCTCCCTGCCGTTGCAGGCGCCCGATGCGGTTGTCCGGGAACCGCTCGGCGAAGCGGTCGAGACAAAGCGGCAGGTTGTCCGGCACCACGGCGGTCACGCTGCGGCCCGGCCCCATGGCTTCGGGGCCGTCGTCGCTCAACAAGGCCCGTGCCGCCTTCGGACTTCCACCCGCCTGGAGCACCGCGTCCAAAGGCTGGCTCGCCACCTTCAGCCCGAGTATTCCCCCGCTCAATCCCATCAGGAACAGATATGGGATCAGCCAGAAGCCGAACCGCTTGTGCGCGTCGCTGAGATCGATCAGGCGGGAGCGGCGTCGCCAGCTCCATGCCTCGACGATCACCTTGCCGTGGATGAACAGGCCGGTGCCGACCAACAGGACGATCACAATGCCGGCCAGCCCCATCAGGAAACGCCCATAGGGCTTGGGCAGCAGCAGATCGGTATGGATGCGTCGGAACAGGGAGTCCGTCAACACGCTGTTCCACGGCGCCATCACATCGGCCGCCGGATTCACGATCAGGTTCGTCAGGGGCGCCCCCTCTCCGAAGCGGCCGGAGAAGATGAAGAAGTCGCGCAACGGCGTCGGCGCCATCATCGTCCAGTCGAGACCCACGTCGTGGCGCGATGCCACCGCCCGCAACGCCTCGACGGCGGTCGGAAGCGGCCGCCCGGCCGCCTCGGCGAGACCCGGCATCATCCAGGGGCGTACGAAATCGGCGTAGAAGGCCAGCAGCCCGGTCCATAGCGACCAGGAGATCAGCAGGCAGAAGACCAGGCTGATCAGGCGGTGGATCGACAGCAGGCGGGCGGACACGGACTGGCTTGGCATGGCCTTCCCTAACGGCTGTTTTCCGGGCGGCTGTTTCCTGGGCGGCCGTCTTCCGGACGGCCATTCCCCGGACGAACCGGCCGCGGGCCGGCGAGCCAGAGCATGCCGAACCAGAGGCATGTCCAGACCACCGGCCCGGCCACCATCACGATGTGGATGCGGTCGATCCCGCCGACGCCAGCCAGCGCGCACAGGCCGGAAACCGCCGCCAGCGACAACGGCAGACCGGCCAGCAGGCTGACCAGCGAGATCAGGAACACGCGGAAAGCCTGCCGTGTCATTGCCGCCGCTCCGGCCTGAGCGGTTCGCGCAGATGGGCGGTCAGCAGGCTGCCGGTCAATCCGATCTCCATCACCGCCAGCAGCAGGCCGGCCTCGCCGCCCAGACTGACCACCGCCAGGGCGAGCAGAGCGGCCTGGAGCGCCCAGAAGGCGCCCCAGAGCCGCCAGCGGTCACGACGGCCGAACGGATGCCGCCTAGAAGTCAAGGCTGATGCCGCCATAGACGGTCCGCGGCGCACCGACCGAAACACGGTACGTACCGCCCGACGCGGTCAGATACGACTTGTCGGTCAGGTTCTTGACGCCGACATCCAAGCGGATCTTCTTCTCGCCGACCGGGATGTAGTACCAGGCCCCGGCATCGACCAGCGTGTAGCTGCCCAGTTCGAAGGTATGCTGCGCATCGCCGTAGCGGTTGCCGACCAGGGTCACGCCGGCACCGAGACCGAGACCGACCAGCGGACTCGACGGGTCCTTGAACTCGTAGCTCGACCACAGGCTGGCATTGTGGGTCGGCACGTTGGTCGGGCGATTGCCGTCGATGCTGCGGTCGGCGCTTTCCAGCTTGGCATCGACATAGCCGACGGCGGCGCGGATGTTCCAGCCCTCGGCCGGGTTGCCGACCACCGACAGCTCGGCGCCGCGGGATCTCTGCCCACCGGTCAGCACGGCGACGCCGTTGACCGACTCCACCACGTTGCTCTGCTTGATGTCGAACAGCGATGCCGTCATGAACAGCCGCTCGCCCATCAGGTTGACCTTGGAGCCGACCTCGTACTGGCGTCCCTTCTCGGCCGGGAAGACCTGCGTATCGCCATTGTAGAAATTGTGCGGCTGGAAGGTGTCGGCGTAGTTGGCGAAGAAGGACACGTCCTCGAACGCCTTCCACATCACCCCGGCGGTCTTGGTCAGGTTGCGGTCGACCGGATAGGAACCGACCGTCGTGCCGCGGCCCAGCAGATTCTCGACGCGGGCGCTGCCCTTCGACAGTTCGTAGCGGGCACCCAGCGTCAGCGTCACCGTCGGCAGCAGGCTGATGTCGGCCTGGATGAAGGGGCCGAAATCGGTCTGCTCGACCCGGCGCGCGGTCCTCGCGGTCGGTCGCGCGCTGTTGTCGGTCAGGCGCCAGCTCGCCGGGTTGGACACCGTTCCGCCCACCTGGTCGGCGCCGACATAGTTGATCCAGCTTTCCTTCTGGGTGCGGTATTCGATGCCGGTCGCGAGCTTGACCGGCAGCAGCGCCTCGAACTCACCCCTGGTCTGCAGCCGGCCGAAGAAGGTGTCGAGGTTGCGGTCGTCGTTGCCTTCGACCCGGCGGACCAGCAGCCCGTTCGATTGGATGCTGCGCACCTCGGTATGGATTTCGTCGGTGCGTTCGTGGTTGTAGAACAGCTTGCCTTCGAGCGTCCATTTATCGGAATGCAGCGGGATCGAAATGTCGACCTCGCCCTGATGATAGGTCGAATCGCGCTTGCTGAAGTTCGCATCGTAGCGGGTCGAGCGCGAGACGTCGGCGACGTTGCGCAGGCTGCCGCCGGCCGGATAGGTGATGAAACCGCGGTCGAGCGGCCGCTTGTCCTTGCTGAATTCGTAGCCGACGGTCACGCTGGCGCCGCTGGCACCGACCCAGCTTAACGTCGGCGCGAAGAACTGGCGCTGGACCAGGGTGTCGTCGCGGAAACTGTTGCTCGATTCGGCGCTGCCGACGATGCGGTAGGCGAAATTTTCCGACAGCGGGCCGGTGCTGTCGAACATGGTCTGCCGCTCGCCATGGGAGTCGACATTGACTTCCAGATGGTTGCGCGCCGTCCAGCTCGGCTTCTTGGTGGTGATGTTCACCAGTCCGCCCGGCGTCATCTGACCGATGTCGGACACCGGCCCCTTGATGATCTGGATGCTCTCGATGGTGCTGGGATCGATGCGGCTGTTGCTCTTCAGACGGACGCCGTTGCGATAGACGTCGTCACGGCGGCGGAAGCCGCGGATGATGTAGTCCTCGCGCGTGCCGCCGTAGCCGTCGTTGTTCACGACGTTGGGGAAGTAGCGGTAGACCTCCTCCATTTCCCGCGCGTGCTGGTCCTGCAGCAACTGCTCGGGAACCACGTCGATCGTGCGGGGGATCTCGGTGATATCGCTGCTGAGCCGGCCGCCGACATCGGTCTTGCGGCTGTCGTAGCGGGCCTGCGGCGTCCCGCCGACCATAAGGGTATCGAGGACCACGGGCGCCTCGCCGTCGGTCTGGGCTGCGGCATCGCCAGCCAGCACGACCGGTCCGGTCAGCGCCAGCGCCCAAAGCAGCACGGCATGCGAGACGCCGCTCTTCAGTCCACCCCACGCGGAATCGGCTTCCGATGGGCGCATAAGCCCCTTCTCGTTCCACATCATCTCAGCGCCCCCCCAAGGCACACGGCATCGGTTGAATATTTTTTAAGCGATTGAGTATTAATCGCGTTCCAAGCATCAGGATTCCCCATAAATCCAGATGCCGGCATGTCCACTTCGACCCTCGCAGCCACTTTTCACTGGGTGGCGTCGAGCGCCTTGCGCAGGCTCAGCGGCCGAATGTCGGTAGACGCGCCCGATAGGAGCCGGGCGGTCGGCCTTGCTGCCGTGCGTCCCCTCCACCCACCAGAGGCCGGAAGCCGTTTACAGGCCGGCCAGCAAGGGCTGATCGGTATCGTCCCAAGCCATTCCACACCTCCCAAGCGGGACCTCTAGGTCGAACGCAATATGTCACGTTTGATCAGCAACATACTCAGGCACGTACGAAACACAATAATGAAAATGATTCGCAGTCGCACTTTCTGTTCCAAAGCGCAATGCCATTCAAAAGTGCAATGAATGAACAGACCGCAAGTCGGGAGACGGCAGAGGGGGAAAGCAACCATGGACGCGCCCGACTTCGGCCAGAGCATCCAGGCCATGCGCGATGCCAAAATCCCGTGATGGGAATCCACACGGTCCAAATTTCGGTCGAAGAGCCAGCCACCGAGCGCCCTGCCCTACCCCATCGCCAGGAACAACGCCGCAGCTCCTCCACCGGACGCGCGCGCAGGCACAGCAAGACGACGGCACCTGACTTTTGAAACTGGCTGTGAACGACGCTTCAATGCCGTTCGAACCGCAGGCCATCTTCCAAAAACAGTATTTATGACAGAGTAGAATTACTTCCCGCGACCGTCGAACAGACATTTCTGCGCGTTCCGGATATGCCTGCGCATCGCCTGTCTGGCAGTTCCGGCGCCGCGGCTGCGGATCGCCTCCAGGATCACCCGGTGATCGGCGCACATGCTGACGATGATCGAACCGTCCGAATACCGGCGTTCGAACTTCGCATAGTGGAGGGTCTTGCGCTTCCTCCACAGCATGTCGGTGATTTCCACGAACACTGGATTCCCGGTCATCGCACCGATCATCTGGTGGAAGTGCCGGTCATGCTCATGGAAGGTCTCCATGTCGCCGGTCGCCGCATCCTCTTCCATCCGTTCGAGGATGCGGGTGATGTCGAGAAGCTGCGCCTCCGTCGCCTTCTTCGCGGCGAGCGCTGCGATTTCCCCTTCGATCGTCTCCCGAGCCTCCATCAGCGCTTCGACGCCGATGCCCTCGTCGGCCGTGTCTTCTCCCGCCACATCCTCCGCACCGCTGGGAAGGGCCGGGCGCACATAAACCCCGTGCCCCGTCCGGATCTCGACCCAGCCGTTGATCTCCAACGCGATCAGCGCCTCCCGCACCGAGGATCGGCTGACGCCGAGCTGTTTGGCGAGATCGCGTTCCCCCGGCAGCATCTGCCCCGGCGCAAAATGGCCATCGCGGATGAATTGGATCAGCACGTTCGATATCTGGCGATACAGGCGCTCGACCTTGACAGTCGGCAAATCCATGACACAGCTCCGGAACCACTCTTGCTTGCACGGGCCGCGATGATCGCGCCGGTCAGGCCCGGCACCTGTGCGACGCGGTGACGCATCCAACACCATCGACGGCGCAAGATCCAAGCCCCATCAGCCATTTGCCGGAAACGGCCTCCCCGCTCCCCAAGGCTGTGCCTTCAAAGCCCTCTTGCAGCCGGGCAAGAGGTTAGGCTAACGTTTGCCTAGTGGTCAGGCCAGTGGGCCACCGGACCATCGATCCGACTCATGCACCTGACCTGTTCCATCCTCCCCCACCGGGCCGGTGCCACCGGCCGGCAAGCCATCAACGAGACCGACGATGAAGATGACCTTCCGCTGGTACGGCGATTCCGATCCGATCCCGCTCAGCCATATCCGGCAGATCCCCGGCATGACCGGCATCGTGTCCGCCGTCTACGACGTGCCGGTGGGAGAGGTCTGGCCGGTCGCCAACATCCAGGCGCTCAAGAGCAAGATCGAAGCCCACGGACTGGAACTCGAGGTGATCGAGAGCGTTCCGGTCCATGAGGACATCAAGCTGGGCAAGCCGTCGCGCGACCGGCTGATCGACAATTACTGCACGACGATCCGTAATCTCGCCCAGTGCGGCATCAAGGTGATCTGCTACAACTTCATGCCGGTGTTCGACTGGACCCGCACGGCGCTCGACATGACGCTGCCGGACGGCTCCACCACGCTGGCCTTCGACACCGAGACGGTCGAGAAGATCGACGTCAGCAAGGGCATCTCCCTGCCCGGCTGGGACGCCAGCTATCGCCCGGAGGAGCTGAAGGCCCTGCTGGCCGACTATGCCGAGGTGGACGAGGAGATTCTGTGGCGGAACCTCGAATATTTCCTGAAGCGCATCATCCCGGTCGCCGCCGAGGCGGGGATCCGCATGGCGATCCATCCGGACGATCCGCCCCGCCCCATCTTCGGCCTGCCGCGCATCGTCAAGGACCGCGCCGACCTGCAGCGGCTGCTGGCCATCGTCGACGATCCGGCCAACGGGCTGACGCTTTGCTCGGGTTCGCTCGGTGCGTCCTGCAAGAACGACATCCCGGCCCTGGTGCGCGAATTCGCCGGACGCAAGCGCATCCACTTCGCCCATCTGCGCAACGTCAAGATCAATGAGGCCGGCGACTTCCATGAGACCAGCCACCGCTCCGCCGACGGCTCGCTCGACATGGCAGAGATCGTCAAGGCCTATTACGAAGCCGGTTTCGACGGCTATGCCCGGCCCGACCATGGCCGCATGATCTGGGGCGAGACCGGCAAGCCGGGCTACGGCCTGTATGACCGGGCGCTGGGCGCCGTCTACCTGAACGGCCTGTGGGAAGGCGTCGCCAAGGGCGAAGCCGCCAAGACGGCCGCCAAGACGACCGGCGGTAAGTGAGGCGACCGGCCATGGAAAATCCGTTCAACCCCGCCGATCTCCAGGGCAAGGTCGCCGTCGTCACCGGCGGTGGCGGCGTCCTGTGCGCCGGTTTCGCCCGCGCGCTGGCCGAGGCCGGCGCCCATGTCGCAATCCTCGACCTGAAAGCGGAGGCCGCCGAACAGGTGGCGTCGTCGCTGCGGGCCGAAGGCCGCGAGGCCATCGGCATCGCCGCCGACGTGCTCGACCGCGCCTCGCTGGAGCGGGCGGCGGCCATTGTGCTGGAAAGCCTGGGGCCGTGCGACCTGCTGGTCAACGGCGCCGGCGGCAACCACCCGCGCGGCACCACCACAAAGGAATGGCTGGAGGAGGGCGATCCCGACGATCCGTCGCTGACCAGCTTCTTCGACCTCGATCCCGTCGGCATCAAGTTCGTCTTCGACCTGAACTTCCTCGGCACCTTGCTGCCGACCCAGATCTTCGCCCGCCAGATGATCGGCCGCCAGGGCTGCGGCATCATCAACGTCTCCTCGATGAACGCCTTCCGCCCGCTGACCAAGATCCCCGCCTACAGCGGTGCCAAGGCGGCGGTCAGCAACTTCACGCAATGGCTGGCGGTGCATTTCGCCAAGGCGGGCATCCGCGTCAACGCCATGGCGCCGGGCTTCTTCCTGACCGCGCAGAACCACGCCCTGCTGATCGACGCGGCCACCGGCGAGATGACGCCGCGCGCCCGCAAGATCGTCGACCACACCCCGATGGGCCGCTTCGGCGAGGCGCACGAGCTGACCGGCACCCTGCTGTGGCTGGCCAGCGCCAAGGCGTCCGGCTTCGTCAACGGCACCGTCATTCCGGTGGATGGCGGCTTCGCCGCCTATTCGGGCGTCTGACGCCCCATCCTCCGCTCTCATCTCGAAAGGCCGACGCCCGGCGGCCGTTCAAACCGGGCCATCCCCCCGGCACCGCCGCTTTCCGATTCCGGGCCGTCCTGCCATGGACCGCTCCAAGAAAAGCCACGATGCTGCCCGCTTTTGGAGGAAACGTTGAAGATCAAGGGATTGAGATGGTGGATCATCGTTCTGATCTGCCTGGGAACCGTCGTCAATTATCTGGCCCGCAACTCTCTCGGCGTGATGGCCCCCATCCTGAAGACCGAGATGAACTTCACGACGCAGGAATATTCCTATGTCGTTGCAGCCTTCCAGCTCGCCTACACGGTGATGCAGCCGGTCTGCGGCTATATCGTCGACTTCCTCGGGCTGAAGATCGGCTTCGCGCTGTTCGCCGTCCTGTGGTCGGTGTCCAACTGCCTGCACGGCTTCGCCACCGGCTGGGTGTCGCTCGCCCTGTTCCGCGGTATGCTCGGCCTGACCGAGGCCGCGGCCATCCCGTCCGGCATCAAGGCGGTCGGCGAGTGGTTCCCGAAGCAGGAGCGTTCCGTCGCGGTCGGCTGGTTCAACGCCGGCACCTCGCTGGGCGCGATGCTGGCGCCGCCGCTGGTCGTCTATGTGCAGATGCAGCACGGCTGGTCGGCCGCCTTCATCGTCACCGGCGCTCTCGGTTTCGTTTTCGCAGCGCTGTGGTGGATGTTCTACCGCTCGCCGGGTGAGCATCCCAACATCACCGCCGAGGAACACGCCTACATCGTCGCCGGCCAGAATCCGCCGGTGATCGATGCCGACGGCGTCCGCGCCAAGCCCAAGGTCAAGGAGATCCTCAGCACCAAGCGTTTCTGGGGCATCGCCATCCCGCGCTTCCTGGCCGAACCGGCGTGGCAGACCTTCAGCTTCTGGATCCCGCTCTATCTCGCCACCGAACGCGGCATGGACATCAAGCAGATCGCCATGTTCGCCTGGATGCCGTTCCTGGCGGCAGATTTCGGCGGCATCCTGGGCGGCTATCTCTCGCCCTTCTTCATGAAGCACTTCAAGTTCTCGGTGGTTAATTCGCGTCTGGCCGGCATCGTCATCGGCGCGATCTGCATGATCGGCCCCGGCCTGATCGGCCTTGCCACCGACGCCTACACCGCCATCGCCCTGTTCTGCATCGGCGGCTTCGCCCACCAGATGATCTCGGCCCTGATCAACACGCTGAGCGCCGACGTCTTCGAAAGCCACGAGGTGGCGACCGCCAACGGCCTGACCGGCATGGCGTCCTGGACCGGCGGCCTGACCTTCTCGCTGATCGTCGGCGCGCTGGCGACCACCATCGGCTTCGCTCCGCTGTTCGTCTGCCTGACCGTCTTCGATCTGGTCGGCGCCTGCGTCGCCATCGCTCTGCTGCGCGACCGCGGCGACAAGACCCCGGCAGGGATCGCTGCCGCCCGCTGACCGCAAGTCCTCAAAAGTTCCCACGGGGCGCGGCGTCTCCGGCGCCGCCCCCTTGCAAACCCATCGAGACCCATCATGACCCAGCCGCTTCCGACCCCGTCGGCTTCCGCCCGAACCGCGACGTCGCTGTCCGCCCCCCCGGTCTTCGCCCTGGCGGAGCGGGACGGCGCCCGCCTGACCCTGCGCGCGGCCGAGGGCGGCCATGTCGCCCACCTGTTCGTTCTGGAGGACGACATCGTCCGCGTCATGGTGCTGCCCGGCGGCACGCTGCGCAGCCCGCGCAGTTGGACGGTGGCGCCGGGGGCGGAGGATGTGCCGGCGGAGGGCCGCGACCGCTTCGACCTGACCGGCTTCTCCTGCCCGGCCTTCACGGTGGAGGAGAGCGCCGGCAGCCTGGTCGTCGCCACCGCGCGGTTGCGCCTGACCGTCGCGCTGACCGGCCTGTTCTGCCGCTGGGAAACCCTGGTGCGCGGAACGTGGCATGCGGTGGCCGCCGACCGTCCGACCCAGAACTATAATTTCGGCTGGTGGGACGAGCGGGTCTATCACTATCTGAAGCGCGACGGCGCCGACGAGATGTATTTCGGCCTGGGCGAGCGCTCGGGGACCGCCGACCGCCACGGCCAGTCCTACCGGATGAGCAATCTGGACGCGATGGGCTACAGCGCCCGGACGACCGATCCGCTCTACAAGCACATCCCCTTCTACATCACCTGGAAGAAGGCGGCGCAGGTCCCGCTCGGCATCTTCTACGACACCCTGTCCGACTGCAGCTTCGACATGGGCCGGGAGCTGGACAACTACCACGGCCATTACCGCTATTTCGTCGCCGATGCCGGCGACCTCGATTACTACGTCATCGCCGGTTCGGCTCCGGCCGACATCACCCGGCGCTTCACCTGGCTGACCGGCCGTCCCGCCTTCATGCCGAAATGGAGCCTGGGCTATTCCGGCTCGACCATGACCTACACCGACGCGCCCGACGCCCAGGACCGCATGAACGAGTTCCTGGCGAAGTGCGAGGAACATGACATCCTCTGCGATTCCTTCCACCTGTCGTCGGGCTACACGTCCATCGCCGACAAACGCTATGTCTTCCACTGGAACCGCGACAAGTTCCCCGACCCGGCCGCCTTCGCCCACCATTACCTCGACCATGGCGTACGGCTGTGCGCCAACATCAAGCCATGCCTGCTGCGCGACCACCCGCGCTTCGAGGAGGCGGTGCGCGAGGGGCTGCTGGTGCGCGATCCCGACGGCAGCCCGGCGATGGTGCAGTTCTGGGACGAGGCCGGCGCCTATCTCGACTTCACCAACCCCAAGACGCTGGACTGGTGGAAGGCGCGGGTGAAGGAGGCGCTGCTGGAAACCGGCATCGCCGCCACCTGGAACGACAACAACGAGTTCGAGATCTGGAGCGACCGCGCCCTGGCGGCCGGCTTCGGCACGCCCTTCCCGGCGCGCGAGGCCAAGCCGCTGCACACGCTGCTGATGATCCGCGCCTCGAAAGAGGCCCAGAAGGAGTTCGCGCCCGCCACCCGGCCCTTCCTGATCTCGCGCGCCGGGGCCGCCGGCATGCAGCGCTATGTGCAGACCTGGTCGGGCGACAATTACACCAGCTGGGAAACTCTGAAATACAATGTGCGCATGGGCACCGGCCTCGCTCTGTCGGGCGTGTCCAACACCGGCCACGACATCGGCGGCTTCGCCGGCCCGGCCCCCGATGCGGAGCTGTTCCTGCGCTGGGTGCAGTTCGGCATCTTCCTGCCGCGCTTCTCGATCCATTCCTGGAACGACGACAAGACCGTCAACGAGCCCTGGATGTATCAGGAGATCACCCCGGCGATCAGCCGGCTGATCAAGCTGCGCGCCCGGCTGGTCCCCTATCTCTACGACCTGCTGTGGCGCTATCACGCCTCCTACGAGCCGATGATCCGGCCGACCTTCCTCGATTTCCCCGAGGACCCGCGCTGCTTCGACGAAAATGATGAGATGATGCTGGGCTCCAACCTGCTGGTGGCGCCGGTGGTGGAGCCGGGCCGGCGGGACCGCGAGGTCTATCTGCCGGCGGGGACCGACTGGTACGACGCCTGGACCGGCGAGAGCTTCGCCGGCGGCCAAACGGTGACGCTGGCGGCGCCGTGGGACCGTCCGCCGCTGCTGGCGCGGGCCGGTTGCGCCATTCCGCTGAACCTCGCCGAGCAGCATTTCAACCAGGGGGCCACCCAGGGAGCTGACGAGCGCGGCTTCGTCCTGTTCCCCCACCGCGGCACCGGTGCATTCCAGACCGAATGCTACGAGGATGACGGTGACAGCGAGGCCTACCGCACCGGTGGCCATGGCCGCTGGACGGTGGCCGTCACTGCCGGGGCCGACCGCCTGACCGTGGCGATTGCCAAGGAGGGCAACCGCCCGCCGGTCGCCACGGCCCTGACCCTGCTTCTGCCCCCGCAGGAGCGCCGCACCCTCGAGATCGTCGGCGGCACGACGGTATCTGAACGCACCGCCGACGGCTGGCGGACCGTCGCCGTCGCGCTGGCCGGCGCCTGACCGGCAGCAACCGCTCCGCGTCAGACCTGCTGCCGGTTCCGTCCTGACAGTGTATCAAGGGCCGGACGGACGGACCGGCAGCAAGAGGGGGCGAACGGACCATGGAAAAGAGTCGCAAGGCGGCGGGGCCGGTTTCGCTCGCCACCATCGCCGCCGCGACCGGTGTGTCGATCTCTACGGTATCGCGCATCGTCAACGGCCAGACCCACCGCGCCTCGCCCGAAACCGTGACTCGCATCCAGCAGGCGGTGGAGTCGCTGGGCTACAAGCCGAACCAGATCGGCCGCGCCCTGAAGCAGGGGAGAAGCCGGGTCGTGGCGATGCTGACCGCGAACCTCAACAACCCGGTCATGGCCATGATCGCCACGGCCACCGAAGCGGCGTTGCGCGACATCGGCCATGTCATGACGCTGTGCGACACCCATGACCGCGAGGATCTGCAGGACGAGTATCTGCAGGCGATGCGGTCGCAGTCGGTCGGCGGCTACATCCTCGTCACCAACATCAAGAGTCCGGGGCTGGCCGATTTCGTCGCCCGCGGCGAGCCGGTCGTCTTCGCCTGCCGTCCCAACCCCTACGCCGCCGACCCCGATGCTCCGGGCGCCTTCGTCGGCATCGACAACGAGGCGGCGGGGGCGGCTGCGGCCGACCGGCTGTGGGCGCGCGGCTGCCGGAGCCCGGCAGTCATCATGCCGTTGGAGGGTTCGGTCGTGACGCTGGAGCGCGAGGCCGGTTTCTGCCGCCGGATGACGGAACTGGGCATTCCGCCGGACCGGCTGGCCAGAGTGAAGGCGCCGGGCCTGTCGCATCTGGACGTCGGCTATGCCGCCGCAGGGACGCTCTTTGCCGGGCGGCCTGGGCCGGACGGTATTCTTGGTGTCAGCGACCAGATCGCCTATGGCGTCTACCGCTTCGCCATGGAACAGGGCATCCGCATTCCGGACGACTGCCCCGTCATCAGCATCGATGGCAGCGATCTCAATGGCTGGATCGCTCCCTGGCTCGATTCCATCCATGTGCCCTATGCAGAGTTCGGGCACCACATCGTCGGGCAGTTGCAGGCGATCTGGCGCGGAGAAACTCCCGAAGCAGCCATACTGCCCTTTCACGACTGACCTGTTCCCCGATCCCGGACAGTCGGGCGCAAGCATCTGAACAACGTCGTGGTGTCCGACCACGGCAAGCTGAAGCAGCTGATCAGCCCGGTGCGGGGCTTCAAGACCCTGAAGACGGCCTACGCGACGATCAAGGGATTTGAGGTGATGCGGGCGCTCCGCAACGGCCAAGCGTCCAGCTTCACCATCACCCGCGACATGCGGGGCGACGCGCTCCCCAAGGCCCTGCAGTTCATCACCCAGCAGTTCGAGCGCCAGGACGCATAGCGTCGGCGGCGATGCCCGTAACCATCATCTCGCGATCGCCGGAAAACTTTGCAGCAGAGCCGGCCCGGCAGCCTAATCCAACATGTTGTCAGGCCAGCGTGGGGAAGAGCTCTGGTCGCGCAGGCGCCAGGGAGGCGGATTCAGGGCTTCACGCATCATCGCCAGAAACGCCGTGGACCTCCGGCTGCGGCCATGGCGGGTGCTCAGCAAGGCGACGACATCCGCAGCCGGACATAGCCAATCCGACAGGATCCGGACCAGCCGGCCGGCGGCGAGATCCTGGGTGGCGTCCCACTCCGACCGGACGATGACACCAAGCCCCGCTATCGCCCAGGTTCGCAGGATCGTACCGTCGTTGGTGGACATCGCCGGCTTGATGCGGACCGTTCTGGCGCTCCCGGCCGAATGGGAAAAGCGCCACAGCGTCACATCCTCGTCATTCTCCCTGAGGGCGAGGCAGCGATGTTCTAGAAGGTCTTCGGGCTGTTCGATGGGAGGGTGTTCCGCAAGATAGGCCGGAGAGGCGCAGACCACCCGTCCGTTCGGCGCGAGCGTCGTGACCAGCCGTTCGGCAGCATTGAGCGTGCCGATATGGATCACGACATCCCAGCTGTCGGCCGTCAGCACATTGGGATGGTCGGACAGCTCCAGCGCAACGGTGGCCTCCGGATGCTGTCGCGCGAAATTCGCCGCGACCGGCGCGACATGCTCCCGCCCGAACCCATAAGGCGCCGCGATCCTCAGCCTGCCTCTGACCCGCGATGTCCGCCGGTCGAGCGACTCAGCCAGCCCTTCGATGGCCTCGATGATGGCCGCTCCTTCAGCGACCAGCAGTTCGCCTTCGTCGGTGAGGGCAAGCCCGCGGCCCGTGCGCTCCATCAAGCGGACGCCGACGCGCTGCTCGAGCGCCTTCAGCCGCTGCGTGACGGCAGGCGGCGTCACATTGAGCGTCCTTGCGGCCTCGGCGAGCGAGGAGGAGCTGGAAACGACGCCGAAGAAGACAAGATCATCGCTCGTGAGCATTAAGTGCTACCTTAATAATGCCTGTAGACATCATTAATTGCATGCTACATGGCATGCCCTAGAATGCAAGGACTGTCGCGGTCTTGAGCCGCGGAACGGACCTTGGCCATGCTGGATGACCCGATGCGAAACCTCTCCCAAGCCCTTGGCCTGATGGATGTCGGCACCCCTTGCCTCCTTCTCGACCGGGACCGTATGGACCGCAATGTCCGCCGCCTCCGCCAGAGGCTCGACAGGCTGGGCGTGACCTTGAGGCCGCATCTGAAGACGGCGAAATCAGTCGACGCCGCGCAGCAGGTGATGATGTCCCCGTCGGGCCCGGCGACGGTCTCCACCTTGAAGGAGGCGGAACAGTTCGCCGATGCGGGTGTCCGGGATTTGATCTATGCGGTGGGCGTTTCTCCGGACAAGATCGACCGCATCCTGGCGCTGCGCGCCCGCGGCGTCGATCTGGCCGTCACGCTCGATACCGTGGACCAGGCCCGGGCTGTAGCCGAAGCATCCCGGCGGACAGGGGATCCGATTCCCGCCCTCATCGAGATCGACTGCGACGGACACCGGTCCGGGGTTCTGCCCGCCGACGGGGCGACGCTGGTCCGGATCGCCCGGTCGCTGGAGGATGGCGGCCGTCTGCGCGGCGTCCTGACCCATGCGGGGGCAAGCTACGGCGCGGTCGGCGACGACGCCCTGCGCCACTGCGCCGAGGTGGAGCGCGCCAGCGCGGTAGAGGCGGCGACCCTGCTGCGCGAGGCCGGCTTCGCCTGTCCGGTGGTCAGCGTGGGCTCGACGCCCACCGCCCATTTCGCGGAGGCGCTGGACGGGGTGACGGAGGTGCGCGCCGGCGTGTTCGTCTTCTTCGACCTTGTGATGGCGGGCATCGGCGTCTGCAGCATCGATGAGATCGCGCTTTCCGTGCTTGCGACGGTCATCGGCCATCAGCCGGAAAAGGGCTGGATTCTGGTCGATGCCGGCTGGATGGCCATGTCCCGCGACCGCGGAACCTCCAAACAGAGGATCGACCAGGGCTACGGCCTCGTCTGTGACATCAACGGAAAGCCGTTCGGTGACCTGATCCTGTCCGACGCCAACCAGGAACACGGGATCATCGCCTTGCGTCCGGGAACGGACGCCCGGCTGCCCGACCTGCCGATCGGCACCCGCGTGCGCATCCTCCCCAACCACGCCTGCGCCACCGGCGCCCAGCACGGGGCCTATCATGTGATGCGAAGCGGCAGCGACAAGATCGAGGCCGTCTGGCCCCGCTTCGGAGGGTGGTGACATGACGGACCCGATGTCACAGGGCTTGGACGTGGCGCCCATATCCACCGACGGCGCAGCGCCGGCGGGAGGTCATTATTCCCAGGGCGTCCGTCATGGCGACCTCATCTATGTTTCGGGCCAGTTGCCCATCGCGCCCGACGGCACCCATCACGCGGACGCGGATTTCGACCGGCAGGCCCGCCTTGCGATCAGGAACATGATCGCGGTGGTGGAGGCCGCCGGCGGCAACGCCGCGACCCTGCTGAAGGTGACCGTCTATCTGGTGGGCGTGGCGAACTGGCCGCGCTTCAACGCGATCTATGCGGAGATGCTGGGGGACGCCAGACCGGCGCGCTCGGTCGTCCCGGTGCCTGAGCTCCATTACGGCTATCTGGTGGAAATCGACGCCATCGCGGTCCGGGCCGCTGCCCCGCACCACGGAGCCGGGACCAGCACACCATCAAACGGGTGGAGTCCCTGAAGGAGTTGGAACGGTGATTCCCGCCGCTGCCCCCCTGATGCGGAGCGCCGTGACGGCCGCTGACCTCGACGGCGCGCTGCCGCTGCCGCAAGCGGTCGGCCGGCCCTATCGCCGGGAGGACTTGAGCGCCGCTCTCGGGCTGGGGCTCGGGCTGGGGCACACGCCCTCCGGCGGCCGGGCCGGTGCGCATCCATGACCTTGCAAGCCAGCCCTTCGGTTGAGGCGAATGCGATGAAACTGACACCTTATTGGCTCGACACCGTCCCCAAGTTCCTCGCTGTCCACCAGGGACCGGTCGAGGGCGACTATGACGTGGCGATCGTCGGCGGCGGCTTCACCGGCCTGTCGGCCTCGCTCGCCCTGGCGAAGAAGGGCGCACGGGTCATCCTGCTGGACGCCGGACAGTTGGGCGGAGCCGCATCCGGGCGCAACGGCGGCATGTGCAACAACGGCTTCGCCGGCGATTATGCCGCGATGGTCGGCCGCCTGGGCGCGGACGCCGCCAAGCGGCTCTACCTGAGCTATGACGCCGCGGTCGACACCGTCGAGCGCATCGTCCGCGAGGAAGGCATCGACTGCGATTTCAAGCGGGTCGGCAAGCTGAAGGTGGCGGCGAAACCGGCGCATTACGACAAGCTCGCGCGCTCGCAGGACCTGATGGCGCGTGGTGCCGACCCCGACAGCTATATGGTTTCACGACAGGATCTCAGGAACGAGCTGGGCAGCGACCGCTATTTCGGCGGCCTGATCTTTCCCAAGAGTGCCGCCATGCATATGGGCAAGTTCGCCCATGGATTGGCGACGGCGGCCGCACGCCAGGGAGTGCGGCTGCATGAGAACACGCCGGTCATCGGCCTGACGCGGCTGAGCGGATACGCGCACCGGCTCTCCACCCCCACCGGTTCCGTCACCGCCAAGCAGGTCCTGCTGGCGACCGGCACCTCGGCGGTCGGTCCCCTCTCTTATTTCCGCCGCCGCATTGTGCCGGTCGGCGCCTTTCTGATCGCGACGGAGCCCCTGTCGCCCGCAAGCCTGGACGCCCTGCTGCCGCATCGCCGCAACGTGACGGACACCAGGAACTTCGTCTGCTACTTCCGCGTCACGCCGGACAACCGGCTGCTGTTCGGCGGCCGGGCGCGCTTCGCCAAATCCAATGCCCGATCGGATGTCAAGAGCGGCACCATCCTCCGGCGGTCGATGCTCGAGATCTTCCCCGACCTGTCCGATGCCAGGATCGATTATTGCTGGGGCGGCATGGTGGACATGACGGCGGACCGCCTGCCGCGGGCCGGGGAACGGGACGGCCTGTTCTATTCCATGGGCTACAGCGGCCACGGAACCCAGATGTCGACCCACATGGGCCAGGTCATGGCCAAGGTCATGGACGGCAATGCCGCCGCCAATCCATTGCGCGACTTCGACTGGCCTGCCATTCCTGGCCATTTCGGTCCCACCTGGTTCCTGCCCTTCGTCGGCGCCTATTACAAGCTGCAGGACATTCTGCACTGAGAACCGGCCCGGACAGCGGATCGGTCCGCGACGGCCGCAAGAGGAGAGAGACGATGAATCTGGAGGACGCGCGGCACTTCTACATCGACGGCCGATGGGTCGCGCCCTCCTCCGGCGCGACGATCGCCGTGGTCGATCCGGCCACCGAAGCGGTCATCGGCTCCATCGCGGCGGGCACCGCCGAGGATGTGGACAAGGCCGTCATCGCCGCCCGCAGGGCCTTCGCGACCTTCTCCATAGCCCCGGTGGAGGAGCGGCGAGCCCTGCTGCAGCGGATTGCGGAATTGATGGAGGCACGATCCGAGGAGTTGGCCTTCGCCATGACGGCGGAGATGGGAACCGCCATCGGCTTCGCCCGCAGCTCGCAGGTGCCGCTGGCCATCGCCCACCTGCGGGCGATGGTCGAGCTTCTGGGCAGCTATGACTTCCTCGCCCGGAAAGGGACGACGGCGATCGTCCGAGAACCGATCGGCATCTGTGGCCTGATCACGCCCTGGAACTGGCCGCTTTACCAGATCACCGCCAAGCTGGCGCCGGCGCTTGCCGCCGGCTGCACCGTCGTGCTGAAGCCCAGCGAACTTTCGCCGCTGAGCGCACTGCTGTTCGCCCGGATCATGCAGGATGCCGGAACGCCGCCGGGCGTCTTCAATCTGGTCAACGGCACCGGCGAGGAGGTGGGGGCCGCCATCGCCGCCCATCCCGGCATCGACATGGTCTCCATCACCGGGTCGGTGCGGGCCGGGGTGCTGGTGGCCCAGGCTGCCGCCGTCACGGTCAAGCGCGTCGTCCAGGAACTGGGCGGCAAGTCGCCCAACATCCTGCTGCCGGACGCCGATTTCGAAAGGGCGGTGCCGCTGGGCATCACCTCGGCCTTCCGCAACGTCGGACAATCCTGCAGCGCGCCAACCCGGATGATCGTGCCTGCCGACAGGCTGGACGAGGTGGAGGCTCTGGCCCGGCACCATGTCGGGACGATCGTCGTCGGCGACCCGCGCAACCCGCAGACCACCCTGGGCCCCATCGCGAACAAGGCACAGTTCAACCGGGTGCAACAGATGATCGCGGTCGGCATCGCGGAAGGCGCCAGGCTGCTCTGTGGAGGGCCCGGCAAGCCCACGGGGCTCGACACCGGCCATTTCGTGCGGCCCACCATCTTTTCCGGCGTGACCGGCGGCATGCGGATCGCGCAGGAGGAGATTTTCGGTCCGGTCCTCTGCATCATGCCCTACAAGACCGAGGAGGAGGCCGTGGCCATCGCCAACGACACGGTGTTCGGGCTGGGTGGCCACGTCCAGTCGGCCAATCTCGACAGCGCCCGGCGGGTCGCACGCCAAATCCGGTCCGGGCAGGTCCACATCAATCATCCCGCCTGGGATGCCCATGCCCCCTTCGGTGGCTACAAGCATTCCGGCAACGGACGCGAGTATGGCCTGTTCGGGTTGGAGGAGTGCCTCGAAACCAAAGCCATCCTTGGCTATTTCCCCTCATGAAAGGGCCTGTCCGCAAGCTCCGGTGATGGGCCGGCCGATCTTGCCCCGCTGCGGCGCGTGTGGCGCGGGAGTTGGAACTCCAGCACTTGCTGTTGTGGAACAGGCGGCCGCGGCCTTCGATCCTGACAGGTCAGGATCGAAGGCCGCGAGTCTCAGTAAGTGAAGATCGCCGCCAGCTCGAAGACGGAGCTGTCCTTGGTGCCGCGCAGGAACTGCTTGCCGCCGTCCCCGGCGAAGAACCGGCCGACCGCCGCCGAGACCAGCAGGTTTGGCGTCGCCGCCCAGTCGACCGCGAGGTTGATCTCGTTGCCGACATGGCCGCTGGTGACGCCGGCCGGCTTGCGGTCGAAGCGGAAGTCGTAGAACAGGGCGGTCAGCGTCACCGTCTCGGCCGGCTGGACGGCGAACTGGACATTGTGGACCTTCACATTGCTGTTGGAGGTCGGGAAATACTGGCCGTTGATCTCGCCCTGCAACCAGCTGCCCCAGCGCGGGAAGCCCATGTGGAGCGGGTCGAACGCCTCGCTCTTGACCGTTCCCGGATTGTCGCCGCTGAACTGGCTGTAGCGGTAGCTGGCGCGCGGCGTCCAGGCGACGTCGGCGAAGCTGTAGCCGGCCTCGCCGTACCAGGCCGAGGCGTCCAGCGCAGCACCGGCGCGGCTGTTGTGCTGCTTCACATATTCCGCCGACAGGGTCAGGCCGGGGACCGACGGGACGGTGACGCCAAGCGCACGGAGATTGTAGATGTCCATGCCCTTGCGGGTCGCCAGCTTCGACTCGTCGATGCGCATGTAGGAGGCGCCGACCGAGCTCTTGCCCTCCGCCCCGAAGCGCCATTCCAGATTGCCGCCATAGATGACGTCGGTGTTGCTGTTCTTGTCGCTCTTCAGGCGGAACAGGTCGGCATGGACCGGCGCGATGTCGAATTTGGCGACGGCGGTCCCGGTGTTCCAGCCGCGGCGCGGCCCGAGCCAATAGGTGCCCTGCCGCTGCGAATCAAGGGTGCCGTCACCGATGATGAAGCTGTCGCCGATCACGAAGTTCTGCCGGCCGTAGCTGAGGTCGACGGCATCCTTGCCCAGGCTGGACAGCAGGTCGCCGCTCTTCCAGCCGACATAGAGATTGTCGAGGTCGGTGCGGCCCTGGCGGCCCTGGGTGAAGCCGCCGGCATCGCCGTCGCCGCCGGTCCCGCTCGACACCGCGCGCACACCGCCGTAGAGGGTGCCGGCGCTTTCGGTGGCATAGGTCAGCTTCAGGCTGGGGGCGATGTAGCCCTCCACCCAGTTGCGGTCCTTCTGGACCTCGCCGCTGGGCGTGACCACCCCGGCACCGAGATTGGCGTTCTTGACGCCGATGGCCCCGAGGCCGGCAGTGAAGCCGCCTTCCAGCGTGACACCGTTCTGCTCATAGAGCGTTACGTCGGCATGGGCGGCGGCGGTCAGCGCCAGGAGGGCGGTGCCGGCCAAACAGACGGACTTGAGAAAGCGCGCACCGATCCGTGGCGCGACGCGCAGGGCGTTGCACATGAAGCACTCTCCGTTCGTGATATCTTGATTTTTTGCGCCGGTTCGGGCGGAACGGGCCGGGAAATCCCGACCGTTCCGCCCCCGGACTTGGATGCGGCCGGTTCAGGCGCCTACGCGTGAACCGTCACCCGCACGGGACCTCAAACTCAGGCACTCAAACCCCAGCCATCGAACTCAGGCACCGACCACGCCCTTGATCTCGACGAACTCAGCCAGCCCGAACTCGGCATATTCGCGACCATTGCCCGACTGGCCGTAACCGCCGAAGGGCACGGCCGGCGACCAGGGCGGATCGTTGACATAGATGGTGCCGGCGCGCAGACGCCGCGCCACCGCAGCACCATGGGCCGGATCGCCGGTCTGAACATAGCCGGCCAGCCCATAGACGGTGTCGTTGGCGATGCGAATCGCCTCTTCCTCGTCCCGATAGGTGATGATCGACAGCACCGGCCCGAAGATCTCCTCGCGCGCGATGGTCATGTCCGGCGTGACCCGTCCGAAGATGGTCGGACGGACGAAATAGCCGCGCTCCAGCCCCTCCGGCCGGCCGGGACCGCCGACCAGAAGCTCAGCCCCCTCGGCGATGCCGGTTTCGATCAGGCTCTGGATCTTGCGGAACTGGTTGGCGTTCGACACCGGGCCATGGGTGGTCGCCGGGTCGAGCGGATCGCCGACCACCGCCTTCGCCGCCGCCTGTTTCGCCAGCTCGGCGACCTGCTCATAGAGCACTTCCGGCACCAGCATGCGGGTGGGCGCGTTGCAGGACTGGCCGGTGTTGCCGAAGCAGCGCTCGACACCCCGGCTCACCGCCTTGGCCAGATCGGCGTCGGCCAGGATGATGTTGGGCGACTTGCCGCCCAACTCCTGGGTGACGCGCTTGACGGTATCGGCCGCCATCTTCGCCACCGCGATGCCGGCGCGGGTCGAGCCGGTGAAGGACACCATGTCGATGTGCGGATGGGCGGAAATCGCCTGCCCGACCTCCGGTCCGTCACCGTGGACCAGATTGAACACGCCGGCCGGAACGCCGGCCTCGTGGATCACTTCCGTGAACAGGGCGGCGCTGAGAGGCGCCAGCTCGCTCGGCTTCAGCACCATGGTGCAGCCGGCGGCGATGGCCGGCCCCACCTTGCAGGTGATCTGGTTGATCGGCCAGTTCCACGGGGTGATCAAGCCGACGACGCCGACCGGCTCGCGCAGGATGCGCTGGGCTCCCCGATCCTCCTCGAAGGGGAAACTGCGGGCGGTCTCGATTGTCTGGGCCAGATGGGCGACGCCGATGCCGGCCTGAACCTGGCAGGCGAAGCCCTGGGGCGCCCCCATCTCCTGCCGGATCGCGTCGCCGAACTCCTCGATGCGGCGCTGGTAGGCGGCAAGGATGGCGGACAAGAGGTCGATGCGCTCGGCGGGCGTGGTCCGGGAAAAGCTCTCGAAGGCCTTCCGGGCCGCGGCGACAGCAAGATCGACATCGGCCGAGGTGCCGAGCGCCACCTGGGTGACCGCCTCCTCCGTCGCCGGATTGATCACATCGATCAGACGGGAGCCTTGCGGCTGCACCCATTTGCCGTCGATGTAGAACCGGGTGGTATCAACCATGATCGTCATCCATGAGAAAGGGAGCTGGTCGGAGCCTGGATCGCCGCCGCTTTGGCCAGGGCCTTCGAACGGGCACGGGCAAAGGCGGCGGCGGACAGCAGCAGGATGATGCCGCCCTCGGTGGCGACGGCCCCATAGCCGCCGAGGAAGTCGATGGTGTAGCCCGCCAGCATGGGGCCGAGCGCCGCACCACCGCCGATGATCATATTCGACAGGATCACCATGTTGCCATCATCGTCGCTGTCGGCCAGCGAGGCCAGCAGGAGCGGCAGCAGGAAGGACCACAGAACCTGGAGCAGGACGATCACCCCGGCGAAGACCATATGGTCGCTCACCAGTTCGATTACTCCCAGGCAGAGAACCAGCAGCAGATAGCTGCCGAGGACAAAGCGGTTGTGATGAGCCTTGCCGCCGACATGGGAGGCGAGCACGGACCCGAGAATGCCGGCCGTCATCGCCAGCGACGACAGCATGCCGATTCCGGCGTCGGTGAAGCCCAGCTCGGCCCCCGGAATGCCGACGAAGGCCCAGGCGCCGCCGACCGCGACGTAAAAGCCGAAGATCGCCACCAGCGTCCAGCGCGCCGCCTTCAGGTTGTGCCGCTCGCCGCCACCGCTGAGCGACGGCAGCAGGCCGCCGCCGAAGCCGGCGATCACCACCAGCGACAGCAGTGCGGCCGCCGCGAGACAGGCATAGATGCCGCCGATGCCGGTGCTGACGAACAGATCGGGCAGATACAGCAGACCGATCGCAGCGGCCACCGTCTGGCCGCCGCTCCAATAGGCGAAGGCCTTCGGCGGATTGGCCGCACGCGCGGCCGATACCAGCGCCACAACCGACAGGATGCCGCCGGCCGCACCGGCGACGATGCGCGCCGGAAGGAACAGTTCCACCGAGGTGACCAGCGCAGAGGCGACGTTGGCGAGGATGAAGAGGACGGTCGCCAGCAGGGCGACGGTGCGCGGCGACAGGACGCGCAGCAGGCGCATGGCGGGGAAGGAGACCAGCGAGGCGCCGGCCAGTTCGCATCCCATGATCAGCCCGATGGTCCCCGCCGACCAGTCGAGCTGGCCGGCCATCTGGCCGGCGACCACCGGCGAGACGAGGAAGCTGTAGGGGCCGACGATCCCGAAGAGGGTGATGGCGGCGGTCGACAGCGGGCTGTCGGCGGATTGGGCGCCGTCCTGCGGCACCCCGGAATCGGAGAAATTGGACGAGTTGGGCGGGTTGGACATGGGGGCGGCACTCTCTCGATGGGGGAGTCGGGAGCACCGGGACTGCGGCCACAGCCGGTCGGCCCGGATGCTGCGAGGCGGCGGGAAAGAAGCCGTTGAGAGCGGTCCGGCGGCCAGGAGGCCGCGATGGATCACGCCGTCAGCGGATCGCCAAAACGCAGTCCGGGAAGGCTGCATGCCGGTCCGGCCCGAAGGTTCCGCGCAATCGGGAGAGGGGTGATGGCCGCGAAAGACCGAAGGGTCGAAGACCTCATGATGTGTCTCCCAGAAGCTGCCTGTTCAGTGGCATTCGCTGTCGCCGCGGCCGCTCGCAATGTCGGCCGGGCCGGAATGTCCTTGCTGTGGTTCGTCCGCCGGATCGTTGTCCGGAGACGGGGACTCCCTGCCCCTTGGGGACAGGATAGACCCAGGCGTGAAGCGGTGCGACCGCTCCTTGAACTGTCTTCGCAAAAGGGTCCGGAGAGCCGTTGGACCGGGGTCTCCGTAAAAATCTGGTCGTTTGACCAAATCGTTTGACCAACATGCAGATCGGGTGCTATCGGTGTCAAGCGAAACATGAACAAAAAATGGCGCCGCCCGATAATTGGGCACGGCGTCAGGCCCCGGCGGATCATGGGGCCGGACGAACAGGCAGGCAGCCCGGCGAACGGGCGCATCGACAAGGGATTCACGATCATGACTGACGAGAGGACTGGAACACCGGCCCCCTGGCAGATGGATGCCACGGACCTCGCCGCCCGGATCGCCGGACGGGAGCTGTCCGCACGGGACGCGGCGCTGAGCTGTCTGGAACGGCTGGGCGCCGTGAACCCGGCGGTCAACGCCATGGTCGGCGATCTCAGCGCCGGCGCCCTGGCGGAGGCCGATCTGGCCGATCAGCTGGCGGCGACCGGCGCAGCGCTCGCACCGCTGCATGGCGTGCCGGTCACGACCAAGATCAACGTCGATCAGGCCGGCGTCGCCACCACCAACGGTGTTGCCGCCTTCACCGGCCTGATCGCCGAAACCGACAGCCCGCCGGTCGCCAACTGGCGCAAGGCCGGTGCCGTCTTCATCGGCAGGACCAACGCCCCACCCTTCTCGGTGCGCTGGTTCACCGACAACGAGCCGCATGGCCTGACCCTCAACCCCTGGGATCCCGCCCGCAATGTCGGCGGTTCGAGCGGCGGGGCCGCCGCCGCGGTCGCCACCGGCATCGGTCCGCTGGCCCATGGCAACGATCTGGCCGGCTCCGCCCGGCTGCCGGCCAGCGCCTGCGGCATCTACGGCATGCGTCCGACCACCGGCCGGGTGCCCGCCTTCAACCCGACCGGCAAGGGCGAACGCTCGCTCTGTCTGCAGATCGGCTCCTCCCAAGGGGTTCTGGCGCGTTCCGTGCGCGACATCCGCCTGGGGCTGGAGACGATGGCGGTGCGCGACGCGCGGGATCCGCTTTGGGTGCCGGCGCCGTTGGCGATGGAGGGCGACGACGCCAAGGTGCGTGTCGCCCTGTTCACCGGAGCGCCGGATTACGCCATCGACCCCGCCGTTCGCGATGCGCTGCGGCTGGCCGTCGATTGGCTGAGCGACGCCGGATACGCCGTGGAAGAGGCTGCGCCGCCCAGCTTCGCCGAGATCGCCCGGCTGTGGATGGCGATGCTGGGCACCGAGATGCAGGGCCCGGCGATGCAGCAGGCGATGGCGCTCGCCGACGAGCCGCTGCGTCGCTCCCAGGCGCTGACCGCCGGCCTCTCGCCACGCCTGTCGGCCGAGGAGATGCTGGCCGGCTTCACCGCCCGCGCCACCTACCAACGTGCCTGGCAGCTGTTTTTCGAACAGTATCCGCTGCTGCTGCTGCCGACGGCCTGGGCCCTTCCCTTCCCCGTCGGCTACGACACCGTCGGCGAAAACGAAGCGCTGGAGATCCTGCGGGCGCACAGCCCATGCTGCGTCACGGCGTTCCTCGGCGTGCCGGCGATCTCGGTTCCGGTGGTGCGCGCACCGCTGCCGGTCGGCATCCAGCTGGTGGGTGCGCGGTTCCGTGACGGGCTTTGCCTGAGCGCCGCCGAGGCGCTGAGCCGGCGCATCGGACCGATCCTGCCGATCGATCCCAAAGGCGGCACCAAGAGTCCGGCCTCCCCGCGATAAATCCTAGCACGAACTAGTCAATTGACCTAGTTTCGGTTCCCTGCCGGCCGATGGTGCCGGAATGCCCGGCCCTGCGCGCCTTTTCCGCGCGCAGCCCCGCGTCGACCCAAGGAGGAAACCGAAGGTGCTACGGAGAGCGAAGAGTGAGGCCAAGCGCGAAACCATCCTGCAGGCGGCGATCACCGTCATCGCCAAGGAGGGTGTGCATGGCGCCACGACACGCAAGATCGCGGCGGAAGCGGGAATCAACCTCGCGACGCTGCATTACCAGTTCGAAAGCAAGGAAACGATCCTGCTCAGCGTGCTCGGCCATCTGACCGCGCATTACCGGCAGGAACTGGATATGGCCTTTTCCAAGCCGGAACCCCTGCGGGACCGGATCGACCATCTGCTGACCTTCATCTGGAGCGAGGTTCAGCGCGCACCGGAAGAACAGCTGACGCTCTACGACCTCACGCTCTACGCCCTGACGACCCCCGGGTCGGAGTGGATGGGGAAGAAGAAGTACGAGGAGCTTCTGCTGCTGTACCGCGACGCGCTCGCCTCCTCCACCGAGATCACGACCGGCTCACTGGACATCGACCTCGACAGCCTGGCGAATTTCGTCTTCACCGGCTTCGTCGGCACCGTCCTCCAGTGGCTCGCCACCGCCAACACGCCGCGGGCCAGACAGCAAATCCAGAATCTGATCGTCGCGGCCCAACGCATGTATCTCTAACCCCCTCCCACCCCCGGAGACACCATGGGCAACACCCCGATCCACACCGCTTCCCGCCATATCGCCGTCATCGGCGCGGGCTTCGCCGGACTGACCGCCGCCCGCGCCCTGAAGGCCGCCGGCCACCGCGTCACCGTCCTGGAAGCCCGCGACCGGGTCGGCGGGCGCATCAACACCAAGGCGGCGCAGGATGGCACGCCGGTGGATGTCGGCGGCCAGTGGATCGGTCCGGGCCAGGACCGCGTGATCGCACTGGCCGAGGAACTGGGGGTCGAAACCTTTCCCTCCTATGAGGCGGGCGAGAATCTCTGCCTCTATGACGGCAAGCTGATGCGCTTCGCCGGGCTGATGCCGCCGCATGAGCCGGTCGGCCTCGCCGATGCAGAAGCGATCTTCGGCGCCCTCGACGCACTGGCGGCCAGCGCCGACGCCGAGCGCCCGTGGGAGACGCCCAACGCCAAAGAGCTGGACAGCATCACCTTCGAGCAGTGGATCGTCCGCACCGCCAACACGCCGGAGGCTGCCTTTTGGATGCGTTTTCTGGCCAATTCGGTGCTGGCGGCCGACTCCCGCGAACTTTCGATGCTGCATGTGATGGTCTACATCAAGGCCGGCGGCGGGCTGGCCAGCCTGATCGGCATGTCCGGCGGCGCGCAGGAACGGCGCTTCACCAAGGGCGCCCAGCATCTGGCCGAACGGCTGGCCGACACCGTGCGCGACGACATCCGCTTCAACTGTCCGGTCACCTCCATCACCCAGGACGGCAGCGGCGTCACCATCGAGCATGCCGGCGGCACCCTGCGCGCCGACCGCGTCGTCGTCACCCTGCCCCCGGCGCTTGCCGGGCGCCTGCGCTACAGCCCCGCCCTGCCCGGTCAGCGCGACCACCTGACCCAGCGCATGCCGATGGGCGCCTGCATCAAGATCCAGTGCTTCTACGACACGCCCTTCTGGCGCGAGGACGGGCTGTCGGGCATGGCGGTCAACCAGGATGGCCCGATCAGCCTGACCTACGACAATTCGCCGGCTTCCGGCCAGCCCGGCGTGATGGTCTGCTTCATCGAGGGTGAGGACGCCAAGGAGTGGACCGGCCGCAGCGCCGGGGAGCGGCGGACCGCTGTGCTGAACGCGCTGGCGCGGTTGTTCGGCCCGCGCGCACTGGAGGTGCGCGAGTTCATCGAGCTGTCCTGGCTGGAGGAGGAATATTCGCGCGGCGGCTATGCCGGCTTCATGATCCCGGGTGTCTGGACCCGTCTCGGCCCGGCGCTGACGGCGCCCTGCGGCCTGATCCATTGGGCCGGCACCGAAACCGCCAGCCGCTGGCCAGGCTACATGGACGGCGCCATCCGGTCCGGCGAGCGCGTCGCCGCCGAGATCACGACCGCCCTGGCGACGGCGTAAAAACAAGGAAAAGCAAGCAAGAACACGATCGAACAGGAGATCACGACATGGTGGACAGTGCGAAGCTGGCGCGCCTGCGCGAACGCTACGGCAACGCGACGCCGGCCGATTTCTTCGACTCCCAGTTCCGGGCGGTGGCGGAGGCTGTGTTCCGCGGGGCCGAGGCGCCGCGCCAGCCCTATTCCGACGCGGGAACCCTGCTTGATGCGCCGCTGCGCACCGATGTCGCCGCGCTGCCGGATTTCGGCGGGCTGGACATCGCCCTGGTCGGGGTGCCGCTCGACCTCGGCGTGACCAACCGGGCAGGCTCCCGCTTCGGGCCGCGGGCGCTGCGCAACACCGACCGCATCGGCCCCTACGACCATGTGCTGAAGCTGGCGCCGGCCACCCTGGCGGAGATCGCCGACATCGGTGACGTGCCCTTCGCCAATTATCTCAGCCATGACAGCTGCCATCACGACATCCAGGCCTTCTATGCCCGTCTGGCGAAGGCCGGCGTCGTTCCGCTGTCGGTCGGCGGCGATCATTCTATCACCGGTTCGATCCTGAAAAGCCTGGGCAGCGACCGCCCTGTCGGACTGGTGCACTTCGACGCCCATTGCGACACCAGCGGGGTCGGCGACGGCGCCCGCTTCCACCACAGCGGCCCCTTCCGTACCGCCGTCCTCGACGGCGTGCTGGATCCGGACCGCACCATCCAGATCGGCATCCGCGGCAGCGCAGAGTTCTTCTGGGAGTTCTCCTACGAGTCCGGCATGACGGTGCTGCACGCCGAGGACGTCGAGGAGATGGGAGTCAAGGCAGTCATCGCCAAAGCCCGCGAAGTGGTGGGCGACGGCCCGGTCTACATCTCCTTCGACGTCGATTGCCTCGACCCGGTCTATGCTCCCGGCACCGGCACCCCGGAGGTGGGCGGCCTGACCTCGCGCGAGGCGCTGGCCATCCTGCGCGGCCTGGATGGGTTGGACGTGATCGGTGCCGACGTGGTGGAGGTGGCTCCGCAATATGATCCGACCAGCAACACCGCCCAGGTGGGTGCGCAGATCCTGTTCGAAGAATTGTGCCTCGCCACCCGTGCCCTGCAGAGACGGCGGGCGTGAGCCACACCGGGTTTCCTGAAGACCCCGCTCCATGAGAGTACGGGGTCTTCGCGACGGAACCGGCCAATTCCAATGCAAGGCAGCGGGTGAGCTTGCCGGGCTCCCCATTGAACGCTGCGTGGACGCGCGCGCCATGTCATGGCGCGTGCGTCCATGCGGCGTTCAGGCTGACGGGAATCTTGGAGCCGCGTCGCCAACCGGGACAGGGTAAAGACGCGGGTCGTGTTGACGTCGAAACGGCAGTCCACTCGATCTCGTAGTCGAAGAGGGGCTCGTCCCCCGGCCTGTCCCCGTGCGCGATGACAGCAGCTTGCCTGCGTCCAGCGCCACCTCATACCGCTGGCGATGAAATTTTCTCCATTCTGCTTTAAATATGGAAAACTTTTCTATTGTTATGCGCGGGCTCGATCAAAAAAGTAAAAAATTATCACTTTCGCCGTGGCATATTATTGTTCACAAGGATGAAGCGGCAGTAATTTAATTCCTGACCTGCGTTCATCCTTTCGACCGCAAATCATCATGATTTGCTATGATAAAGCGTAGGAAAGGGGAATCTCCGTTGTCGATTTCATCTCCTCCATCGCAAACATTGACGACACATCCTGAAGCTCAATTCTTTCAATTAATTTTCTATAAAAAGCGTCATATGCTTTGATGTCGGGAATGACCACCCGCAGCAAATAGTCAATCTCACCGCTCAGACGGTAAAGATCGACAACCTCAGGTATGCCAGCCACGACATTCCGGAATTTCTCCAACCACTCGGCAGAATGATTGCTGGTACGGACCGCCACAAAGACCGTCACGTCCACATTCAATCTGGCCCTGTCCAACAGCACAACGCGCTTGCGGATATATCCTTCCTGCTCAAGGCGTTGAATGCGGCGCCAGCAGGGAGTCGTCGACAGGCCCACCTGCTTGCCGAGATCGGCAAGCGAAAGGCCCGCGTCGGCCTGAAGGGCCGCCAGGATTTTCCGGTCGGTGGCGTCGATGGTCATGGGGCACCCTCTGGAAATCTGCGGATGATGCAAATGATTTTGTCAAATCTGCTCGCAAGAAGAAAATCCTTTCTCTTTTGCTGATTTCGTATGCATTCGCCTGCCCCGAAATGGGCAGAACGCTCAGCCCTTAAGCAACTGGCGCCCGCCATCACAGCAAAGGCCGTTCGATGACCGATCACGTCGCAACAGAGAAAGCCCCGGCCGCCATCGGCCCTTATGCGCAGGCCCGCATCGCCGCCGGCCTGCTGTTCGTCTCCGGGCAATTGCCGATCGACCCGGCCAGCGGGAGCTTCGCCGGCACGGACGCGCCGGCCCAGGCAAGACAGAGCCTGACCAACCTCGCGGCGATCGCCGAGGCCGCCGGCACCAGCCTGGGCAAAGCGGTCAAGATGACCGTCTACGTCACCGATCTCGGCCAGTTCAAGGCGGTGAACGAGGTCTATGCCGGCTTCTTCCAGGCGCCCTTCCCCGCCCGCACGACCGTCGAAGTATCGGCCCTGCCCCTGGGCGCGTCGGTCGAGATCGACGCCATCATCGCTCTTTGAGGATGTCATGACCGCTTCCCCGCGGATCCTGTCCGCGCAGCCGGCCGCCCGGCCCTCGCTCCCCCCCGTTCGCCTCGATTTCACGCCTTTGCCCGAGTCCGGCCGAAGCGACTGGGTTCGGCAGGCGATCGGGCTGCTGGAGACCGAGGCGGTGCGATCCCCCGACACCCCCCTGCTGAAACTGGACGTCCCGGCCCTTGCCGGACTCGACATCTATCTGAAGGACGAGTCGACCCACCCCACCGGCAGCCTGAAGCATCGCGTTGCCCGGTCGCTGCTGCTGTTCGCCATCTGCAACGGCCGCATCGGGAACGGAACGCCGGTGATCGAGGCGTCGTCGGGCTCCACCGCGGTGTCGGAGGCTTATTTCGCCCGGCTGCTCGGCCTGCCCTTCTATGCGGTGATGCCGCGGGGAACGTCGGCGGAGAAGATCGCCGCGATCGAGCTCTATGGCGGTCACTGCCGGTTCGTGGAGAGTTCGCAGGCGATCTATGCCGAGGCCGCCGCCCTGGCGACCCGGCTCGGCGGGGTCTATCTCGACCAGTTCACCTACGCGGAGCGGGCGACCGACTGGCGCGCCAACAACATCGCGCAGTCCATCTTCGACCAGATGCGCAACGAACACCATCCGGTGCCGGATTGGATCGTCATGAGCGCCGGCACCGGCGGCACCGCCGCCACCATCGGCCGCTACATCCGCTACCGCCATCTTGCCACGCGGCTGTGCGTGCCCGATGCCGAACATTCCGTCTTCTACGACAGCTTCACCAGCCGCAGCAGCACGATGACCTGCGAGCGCGGATCGCGGATCGAGGGAATCGGCCGGCCGCGCGTCGAACCGTCCTTCATCCCCGAGGTGATCGATCAGATGATCAAGGTGCCGGACACCGCATCGCTGGCGGCGATGAGGGTGCTGTCGCGGCGCCTCGGCCGCAAGGTCGGCGGCTCCACCGGGACGAACTTCTTCGCGCTGTGCTGGATCGCGGGGCGGATGCGGGATGCCGGCCGCTCCGGGTCGCTGGTGACGCTGATCTGCGATTCCGGCGAACGCTACCGCAACACCTACCATGACGAATCCTGGATGCGGCAGGCCGGCTTCGA
The DNA here is from genome assembly GCF_001639105.2 of Azospirillum humicireducens. Classification (NCBI taxonomy): domain Bacteria; kingdom Pseudomonadati; phylum Pseudomonadota; class Alphaproteobacteria; order Rhodospirillales; family Azospirillaceae; genus Azospirillum; species Azospirillum humicireducens. Next base: position 108,801 of record NZ_CP028904.1, on the reverse strand, counting down.
CACCGCCGCGGTCGAGGAGAGAATCGAGCAGTTCCTTCAGGGCGGCGCGCCGCTCTGAACAAAAGAAAAAATCGAGCTGTCGCCACCAAGAAAAGCAGCCGATACGAACAGGAGACTTCACCGATGGACGATTTTCGCAAGCTCTTGCGGGACGCAATGAAAAGCCGCGCCATGGTCTATGAGGCCGCCTTCGACGAGATGCGCAAGGAGATCGGCGACGACAAGGCCAGGGAGATCATGGCCCGCACCATCTACCGCCGGGGGGCGGCCATCGCGCACAACTTCGCTCCCCATGCCCCGGCCGATCTGGCGGGTCTGAGGGACTCCTTCCTGAAATTCATCCCCGACGCCGAGGCCCAGTTCGGGCCGGAGGTCGTGCGCTGCACCGACGAGGTGCTGGAGATCCGCTTCCACACCTGCCCGCTGAAGGAGGCCTGGATGGAGGCGAAGCTGCCGGTGGAGACGGTGGAGACGCTGTGCGAACTCGCCGGTTCGGTCGACAAGGGCACCTTCGAGACGGCCGGGTTCGACATCGAGGTCGACACCTGGAAGCCGGGCCGCAGCACCTGCTGCCACCTGACCATCACGCCGGGCCGTACGGCCCCGGCCGCCGCGCATTGATCCCCGCCCCATCGAACCCGTCCCGTCGAAAGGGAGCAGCACCATGAAGAGGCACCTCATCCTCGGCGCCGTCCTCGGCACCTTGCTGGCCGCCGGTTCCGCAACCGCGGCCGACCGCGAGATCGTCATCGGCTATCAGGCTCCGCTCAGCGGCGACCGCAGCCAATATGGCGAGATGTTCCGCAACGCGGCGCAGATCAAGCTGGAGGAGTTCAACAAGTCCGGCAAGCTGGCGGGCGCCACCGTCTCCATCGCCTTCGAGGACAGCAAGGACGACCCCAAGGAAGCGCGCAACATCGCCCGCAAATTCCTGGACAATCCGAAGATCGTCGGGGTGATCGGCGATTTCTCCTCCACCGTCTCGATGGCGGCCGGCGAGATCTATGCCGCAGAGAAGATGCCGCAGCTGTCACAGACCGCCTCCCATCCCGACTTCACCAAGATCAGCCCCTGGCAGTTCCGCAACATCACCACCCAGGCCTTCGAAGGTCCCTACAATGCCGACTGGATCCTGGCCGGCGGCCTGAAGTCGGCGGCGGTGATCTACATCCAGAACGACTGGGGCATCTCGGCGCTCGACGGCTTCGTCGCCGGTTTCAAGGCCAAGGGCGGCAAGATCGTCTCCACCGAAGCCTTCAACCCCGGCAACCGCGATTTCCGCTCCATCCTGACCAAGGTCGCGCGGCAGAAGCCGGACGTGATCTATCTCGCCATGTTCTATGAAGAGGGCGCGGCCCTGGCCCAGCAGCGCGAACAGCTGGGCATCACCATCCCGCTCTACGGCACCAGCTCCCTCTATTCGCCCAAGCTGATCGAACTGGGACGCGGATCGGTCGAGGGGCTGCATCTGGCGACCACCTTCACCCCGGACAATCCCGACCCGGCGGTGCGCAGCTTCGTGACGGAATACTCGGCGCGCTACAAGGCCGAGCCCGGCATGTTCGCCGCCCAGGCCTACGACGCTGTCGGCATCATGCTCGACGCCGTGGCCAAGGCCGGCCCCGCGGTGACGCGCCAGAGCCTGCGCGACGCGCTGGCATCCACAACCGCCTATCCCGGCGTCACCGGCGCCACCAGCTTCGACCCCGCCACCCGCGAACCGTCCAAGTCGCTGGCGCGGATGATGGTGAAGGACGGCAAGTTCCAGGTGGTGGCGGTTCCCTGAACGGTCCCGCGCCTGCCACCTCCGGGCATCACGCCCGATCCGTCCGACGGACGAAAGCCGCGGGGGCCAGTCCCGCCCAAGCCGGCGGGCACGCCCCCCGAAGCCTGGAGCTTGCCATGGTTTTCGACATCTTCTTCTTGCAGCAGGTCATCAACGGCCTGTCCATCGGCTGCGTCTATGCCCTGATGGCGATCGGCTTCACGCTGATCTTCGGTGTGCTCAACGTCGTCAACTTCGCCCATGGCGAGGTCTATACCGTCGGCGCCTTCGTCGGGCTGATGGTCATCACCGCCTTCGCCCCGCCGCTGCTGGCGGTGGTGCCGCTGGTCCTGGCGGCCGGCGCGCTGGCGGGAGTCGGGCTGGAGCGCATCGCCTTCCGCCCCTTCCGCCGCTTCAACGACGAGGCGAGCCAGAAATCCCGCGCCATGCGCGAAGCGACCCTGCTGTCCTCGCTGGCCGTGTCCATCGTGACGCGGGAGGTGATGATGCACCTGTTCGGCGGCGACATGCAGGGCATTCCGGCCGGCTATCTTCTGCAAAGACCGGTCGCCATCGGTCCGGTGATGGTCGCCAGCGGCAGCCTGGTGATCTTCGCCACCTCCGCCGTGATGCTGGGCGCCCTGCAGTTCCTGCTCTACCGCACCCAGACCGGGCTGGGCATCCGGGCGGTCTCCAACAACCAGCTGGGGGCGCGCTATGTCGGCATCGACACCGACCGCACCATCGTCACCACCTTCGCCGTCGGATCGATGCTTGGGGCGACGGCGGGAATCCTGGTCGGGCTCTATGACGGCGCAATCTCGCCGCATATGGGGTTCGCACCCGGCGTCAAGGCCTTCGTCGCCATGGTGATGGGCGGGCTGTCCAGCATTCCAGGAGCGGTCGCCTGCGCGCTTCTGCTCGGCGTGTCGGAGAGCATCGCCACCGAATTCCTCTCCAGCGGCTGGAAGGACCTGATCACCTACAGCCTTCTGGTCGTCACGCTGGTCTTCTTCCCGCAAGGATTGTTCGGACATGGACGTGAACGTGCCTGACGCCCGGCCGATGCCGGACACCGGGGCGCTGCCCGCCGCCGCATGGCGCGGCCGGCAGCATGGCTGGACCCTTCTGCTGCTGGCCGTCGCCTTCGGCGCGGTGCCGGCCGCCATCGCCGCGACGGGATCCAGCTACCTCGCCCAGATCGCCATCACGGCGATGATCTTCGTCATCCTGTCGGCCAGCCTGAACCATGTCACCGGAACGGCCGGACTGCTGTCGATCGGACACGCCGCCTTCTACGGCATCGGCGCCTATGCCGCCGCACTGCTGTCGACGAAGCTCGGCCTGCCCTTCATCGTCACCCTACCCGCAGCCGGGCTGATCGCCGCGCTGTTCGGCCTTCTGGTGGCCCTGCCGACCATGAGGCTGGTCAGCATCTATTTCGCCGTCGCCACGCTCGGCATCGGCGAGATGATCTACGTGATCCTGCTGAACTGGGTGGACCTGACCCGCGGGCCGATGGGAATCCGCGGCATCCCGCCGGTCGAGCTGTTCGGCTGGCAGGCCGACACGCTGCTCAGCCGCTATCTGGTGGTGGCCGCGATCGCCGTCGCCAGCCTCTGGGTGCTGCACCGGCTGACCCATTCCTACTACGGCAATGCGCTGCGGGCCCTGCGCGAGGACGACCAGTGCGCCGACAGCATGGGAGTCGACGTGGTGCGGCTGAAGATCGAATCCTTCGTCGTCGCCACCTTCTTCGCCGGCATCGCCGGAGCGCTGCTGGCGCACACCTCCGCCTACATCGCGCCGGACAATTTCCGCTTCATGGAATCGATCCTGATCCTGGCGATGGTCGTGGTCGGCGGGTTGGGCAGCCTGCCCGGCGCGGTTGTCGGCGCCCTGTTCATGATCGTCCTGCCCGAGGCGCTCCGCGGCATCGGCGACTACCGCATGATCGCCGTGGGGGTGACGATGTTCCTGTCCATCCTGCTGCTGCCGAAGGGCATGTTGACCGAAGGCGTCGCGCTCGGCTTCGTCCGCCGCGCCTTCGCCCGTGGCTGGGCCAACGTCGCCGGCGGCAAGCCGGTCGGCTGGAAGTGAGGCTGACCATGAGCGACACACTTCTGAACATCCAGGGTCTGACGCGGCGCTTCGGCGGCCTGCTGGCGGTCGGCGACGTCAGCGCCGCCATCGCCGAGGGCGAGCTGGTCGGGCTGATCGGCCCGAACGGCGCCGGCAAGACCACCCTGTTCAACCTGATCACCGGCTTCACGCCGCCATCGGAGGGCAGCGTGACCTTCGCCGGGCGCGACATCACCGGGTGCAAGCCCTGGCAAATCGCCCGCATGGGGATGGGCCGCACCTTCCAGAACCTGCGCGTCTTCCCGACGATGACGGTGTTCGACAACGTGTCCGTCGGCGCTGTGGGCCGGTCCGGCCAGTCGCCCTGGCAGGCCCTGGTCAATGGCGGCGCCCGCAGCCGCGCGGTCAGCGAGCGCAGCTGGGAAGCGCTCGAACGGGTCGGGCTGGCCGATCAGGCCGGGGAGATCGCCGCCAACCTCTCCTACGGCAAGCGCAAGTATCTGGAGATCGCCCGCGCGCTGGCGACCTCGCCCCGGCTGCTGATCCTCGACGAGCCGGCCGCCGGGCTGAACGACACCGAAACGGCCGAGCTGGCGGCCTTCATCCGCCGCCTGCATGCCGGCGGCATGACCGTCCTGCTGGTCGAGCACGACATGGGGCTGGTGATGGGAAGCTGCAGCCGGGTCATCGTGCTGGCCTCGGGCCGCAAGATCGCCGACGGCACGCCCGACGAGGTCCAGCGCGACCCCGCCGTCCTCGAAGCCTATCTGGGAGTGGAAGACGATGCCGCTTGACGGAGTTCACGCCCCCGCCCCGGCCGCCGCCCACGCCGTCCGTCGCATCCTGGAGGTCCGCGACCTGACGGTGCGGATGGGGTCGCAGGAGATCCTGCGCGGCGTCTCGCTCGACGTCGCCGAGGGCGCCATCGTCGCCGTGCTGGGCGCCAACGGCGTTGGCAAGACCACACTGATGCGCGCACTGTCCGGCATCTACCGCAGCAGCGGCGGCGCCACCGTGTTCGACGGCCGCGACCTGACCGACAGCCCGAGCCACGAGGTGGTGCGGCGCGGGCTGGCCCAGGCGCCCGAAGGGCGGCAGATCTTCGGCACCATGACGGTTCGGGAGAACCTGCTGCTGGGCGGGCGGGCCCTGCGCCACGACCGCGCCGCACGAATGGAGGAGATGCTGGACCTGTTTCCCCGCTTGCGCGAACGGCTGACCCAGAAGGCCGGCTCGCTGTCGGGCGGCGAACAGCAGATGCTGTGCATCGCCCGCGCCCTGATGTCGAAGCCGCGGCTTCTGCTGCTGGACGAGCCGTCGCTCGGACTGGCGCCGATGGTCGTGAAGCAGATCTTCGACCTGCTGACGCGGATCCGCGGCGAAGGCACCTCCATCCTGCTGGTGGAACAGAATGCCCGCGCCGCGCTGCGCGTCGCCGATCATGCCTACGTGATGGAGGCGGGCCGGGTTACGCTGTCCGGCAGTGCCGCTGACCTTGCGGCCGACCCGCGAGTCCGGGCGGCCTATCTCGGCGGCTGAAGAAGGAGCGGACCGATGACCCACAGCGACGCAACCCCTCCCATCCCTGCCGCGCCGGCCGCGCCATCGCTCCACGCCATGCCGATCCTGGACCGACGGCGCGTCGAGGCGGCCTTCGCCAAGGCGCTGTACGACCAGCTGGTGCCCGAGATCGGGCGGGAGCGGGCGCGGGCCGTGCTCGCCCGCGCCATAGAGACGATGGCGCGCGAGGCCGGCGCCGCCATGGCGGCGGAGGACCGCGCCACCCGCGGCACCGCCGATCTGGCCACCTTCCGCGACCGGCTCGCCCTATGGACCGCCGGCGACGCCCTGCGGCTGGAGGTGGTCGAAAGCACGCCGGACCGGCTGGGCTTCAACGTCACCCGGTGCCGCTATGCGGAGAGCTACCGCGAGATGGGCGTGCAGGAGATCGGCGACATCCTGTCGTGCAACCGCGATGGCGAATTCATGTGCGGCTACCTGCCGGATGCCCGCTTCACCCGGACCAGGACCATCATGCAGGGCGACAGCCACTGCGACTTCCGCTACAGCCTGCCCGCAAGCGGCAGCATGGAGACCCCGGAATGACCATTCCCGCGACTGTCCGCCTGGACCCGGCCGCCGAGGCGTTGGCGCCCGAAATGCGGCGCTGGCGGCACCATCTGCACGCCCATCCCGAAACCGCCTTCGAGGAGCATGAGACCGCCGCCTTCGTCGCCGCCAAGCTGCGCGACTTCGGCCTGGAGGTGGCGACGGGGCTGGGCCGCACCGGCGTGGTCGGCACGCTGAAGGGGCGGCGTCCCGGCAACCGCGCCATCGCGCTGCGGGCCGACATGGACGCCCTGCACATCCAGGAGACGAACGGCTTCGCCCACCGCTCGGTCAATCCGGGCCGGATGCATGCCTGCGGCCATGACGGCCACACGACCATGCTGCTGGGAGCCACGAAGATCCTGGCCGAGGATCCCGATTTCGCCGGAACGCTGCATGTCATCTTCCAGCCGGCGGAGGAGAATGAGGGCGGCGCCCGCGAGATGATCGCCGACGGGCTGTTCGAGCGTTTCCCGGTGGAAGGCGTCTACGGCATGCACAACTGGCCGGGCCTGCCGCTGGGGCAGATCGCGCTCCGTCCGGGGCCGATGATGGGCAGCTACGACATCTTCGAGGTGGTGATCCACGGCAAGGGCAGCCACGCCGCCATGCCCCACATGGGCAACGACCCCGTCACCGCTGCCGGCCATCTGCTGACCGCGCTGCAGACCATCCCCGGCCGCAGCCTGCACCCGCTGGACAGCGCGGTGGTGTCGCCGACCTGGATCTTCGGTGGCGACACCTGGAACGTCATCCCGTCCGACGTCACGCTGCGCGGCACCGTGCGCGCCTTCAAGGAGAGCGTGCAGGATATGGTGGAGGCGCGTCTGAGGACATTGGCGGAACACACCGCCGCCTCCTTCGGCTGCAGCGCCAGCGTGCGCTACGAGCGGCGCTATCCGGCGACCGTCAACAGCCCGGCGGAAACCGCCCTGTGCGCCGGGGTGGCCGCGGCCCTGGTCGGGGAGGAGAACATCGACCACGATCCCATGCCGTCGATGGGCGCCGAGGATTTCGCCTTCATGCTGAAGCAGCGGCCGGGCTGCTACATCTGGCTCGGCAACGGACCGGCCGAGGGCGGCTGCCTGCTGCACAATCCGGCCTACGACTTCAACGATGCGAACCTCGCCATCGGCGCCAGCTATTGGGTGGCGCTGGCGAAGGCGCTGCTCCCGGCGGAGGCCGCGCAATGACCATGCTTCAGCAGGCCCGGTCCCATCAGCCCATGCCCGACTCCCATTGGGCGGCGACCGCGGTGGCCGCACCGGACATCCCGCCGCTGGAGGAGGCGGTGCGGGCCGACGTCGCCATCGTCGGCGCGGGCGTGACCGGCCTGTCCGCCGCGATCCATCTTGCCGAACAGGGGGTGCGCGCCGTCGTGCTGGAGGCGCAGGAACCCGGTTTCGGCGGGTCGGGCCGCAACAACGGCCAGATCATTCCGACCCTGTCCCGCCTCGACCCGGCGAACCTGACCTCCGCCTATGGGGAGGAGATGGGGACGGCGCTGGCCCGCATGGTCGGCGGGTCCGCCGAACTGGTCTTCGACCTGATCCGGCGCTACCAGATCCGCTGCGAGGGGGTGCAAAAGGGCTGGATCCAGCCGGCCCACCGGCCCGGCCGCATGCCGGCGGTGGAGAAGCGGGTCGCGCAATGGCGGGCGCTGGGGGCGGAGGTCGACCTGCTCGACGCCGCCCAGACCGAACGGGCGCTCGGCACCGGCTTCTGGCACGGGGCGATGGTCGCCCCCACTGGCGGCCATGTGAACCCGCTGGCGCTGGCCCGTGAACTGGCGCGCGCCGCCATCGGCCTGGGTGTGCGGATCCACGGCTCCTCCCCCGTCACGGCGATCGAACGCGCCGGCGGCGGCTGGCGGCTGGCGACGCCGCAGGGAAGCGTGACCGCCGACCGCGTGGTGCTGGCGACGAATGCCTATACCGACGACCTCTGGCCCGGCCTTCGACGCTCCATCGTGCCGGTGCTGAATTTCCAGATGGTGACGGAACCGCTGCCGGCCCGGCTGCGCGACAGCGTGCTTCCCTCGGACATGGCCTGCAGCGACACGCGTGGCGACCTGCATTTCTTCCGATGGACCGCCGACAACCGGCTGGTTTCAGGCTGCACCCTGGTCCGCTCCGCCAATGCCGAAGCACGGGCGCGCGAGCGGGTGTGCGAACGCATCCGCCGTGTCTTCCCCCAGGCCGGCGATCCGGCAATCGCCCGGAGCTGGAGCGGCCATCTGGCGATGACCGCCGATTTCCGCCCCCATTTCCACGAACTGGCTCCCGGTGTGGTCGGGGCGGTCGGCTACAATGGCCGCGGCATGGCGCTCGGCACCGCGGTGGGGCGGGAACTCGCCCGCCAAGCGACCGGTGCCCGGCCGCGGGATCTGGCCCTGCCCTTCACGGCAGTCAAACCGCTTCCCTTCCACGATCTGATAACCCGCTTCGCACGACTCTACATGCTGCACCTGCGGCGGCTGGACCGGACGGGCTGAAGGCGCTACGCCCCCAGCAGCCCACGGGCCTGCAGGTCGGCGAAGCGGCCGGCATGGGCGACGCGGCCGCCGTCCAGGATCAGGATCCGGTCGGCGCCGCGGATGGTCTCCAGCCGGTGGGCGATGACGATCCGGGTGCAGTCCAGCGAGGTCAGGGTGCGGATGGTCGCGGCCTGGGTGGCGTTGTCGAGCGCGCTGGTCGCCTCGTCGAGGATCAGCACGTCGGGCTTGGTCACCAGCGCGCGGGCAAGAAGCAGCCGCTGCACCTGCCCGCCCGACAGCGTGCGCGACGCATCGGCGATGGGGGTGCGCACGCCCAGCGGCATCGCCCGGATCTCGTCGGCGATGGCCGATGCCGCCAGCGCGTCCCAGATTTCCGCCTCGGTCGCATCGCTCAGGCCGCGCACCACATCGATCAGCGCACCCGGCGGCAGCTGCGCCCCCTGCAGCACCGTGCCGACCCGCCGCCGCAACAGCCCCAGGTCGAGCGAGGACAGATCGTTGCCGTCATAGGTGATGCTGCCCACCCGCGGCCGCTCCAGCCCCAGCAGCAGCCGGACAAGGGTGGATTTGCCGCAGCCGGACCGGCCGAGGATGGCCACATACTCGCCGGCGGCGATGGTCAGATTCAGGTTGGCGAAAACAGGGGTTTCCGCCTGGGCATAGTTGAAATACAGCCCGCTGACCGCGATCCGGCCGGACAGCCGACCGGGATCGATGCGCCCCAGCGCCGGTTCCGGCGCGCACTGCAACACCGGATCGGCGAAGCCGCGGGCGGCATAGACCTGATAGAAGGCGCCGAAGCTGTCACCCAGCGCCGCCGCCGCCCCGTTGGCGATCATATAGGCGGTCATCATCGCGACGATGCTGGCGCTGTCGGTCCCGGCGGCATGGAAGACCAGGAACAGTGCCGCCATCGCCAGCACCGGCAGGGCGGAGTTGACCGCCGCCATGCGGCCCTCGATCTCCTGCACCTCCATGCGCTTCTCGCGCATGCCGATGAAACGCTCGGCCCAATGGGCCAGCGCCCAGTGCTCGGCGGCGGCCAGACGCAGCTTGGCGATGCCGGTCAGGAACTGCATCGCCAGGGAATCGGCCTGCCCGTTCAGCGCCTCGCCCAGCTTGTAGACCCGCGCCCGCAGCACCGCCGACAGGGCCGCCAGCCCGAGCTGGACCGCCAGCGCCAGCAGCGCCACCACCGCGCCGCCGCCATGGAAGGACGCCATGGCGAAGATGCTGGCCATCAGCACCGCGCCGGTCCCGATGCCGGCGACCATGAACCCCTGGGCAGCCAGCGGCAATGCCATCGCCATGCCCACCCGCGCCGCCATGTCGCCCGCGGAATGCTGGCGCAGAACCGGCATGGGCAGCCGCAGCACACGGTCCCACAGGCCGGCATGCAGCCCGGCCTCGCGCATGGTCTGCATGCTCTGACGCGTCACCTCGCCGACGAGCTGGATCACCAGCGTGACAGCGGCCACCGCGCCCAGCAGGATGCCCAGTTCGAACAGACCGGCATGGTCGCGCGCCGGCACCAGCGACGAGAAGGCGAACTTCATCCCGAACGGCATGGCGAGGCCGAGCAGCGCGCCCAGGGCGGCCACCGCCAGCGTCAGCAGCCAGAAGGCCGGCGGCGTCCGCACGAAGCGCATCAGCGATCCGACCGTTTGCGGACGGTCCGGCAGCGGCTCCACCATGGTCCAGGCCGAAGGGGACAGGCCCGCGGCGACCTGCGCGGTGACCGCCTCCGGCTTTGTATCCTCGCCGGCCAGCAGTTCGTAGCCGCGCCGGCTCGGCAGAAGCGCGACCGGCATGCCGTCCAGCCTCGCCCCGACCAACGGACCGAGCGGACGGCGCCACCAGCCCTCCATCAGCGTCACCGGACGGATGTGCAGGCCGGAGGCACGGGCGATCTCCTCCATCGTCGGCTGGACGTCGAGGTCGCGCTCACGCAGCAGAGTCGGCCGGCGCAACCGCAGGCGCGGGTTGGTGCGGGCGGCAACCGCTCTCATCGCTGCGAACAGCGGGTCGTGATGGCCACCGCCGTCCGACCGTGCCGGCACCTTGCGGGCATGGTCGAGCAGGCGGCCGGCCAGATGGACGAAGCGTTCGCCCTCCTCCGCCTCGCGCGCGCCACGCAGCGACAGGCGCCCGGCCTCGTCGGCCTCGGCCAGACCGCGGGCGCCCATCAGCATCTCGCCGCAGGCGGCGGTCAGGGCATGGATGCCGGTCAGCGCGGCCGGCAGGTCGCGGTGCAGAGGACGGCGGCCGAAGACGATGCGCATCGGCCCCGCCGCCTTCAGCCAGGCGCGCGGCGGCAGCGGCATGATGCCCTGGACCATCTCCTGCTCCAGCAGCAGGGCGCCGGGCGCCGGCACCGCGCACCACAATCCGGCTTCCTGCACCATCACAAGCTGGGATTCGGCCAGGTCGGCCGCCGTGCCGGACCGCGCCTGCCGGTCGATGCGCTCAGGGTGCCAGAGGATGGCGGCGATGCCGGAAATCAGCGTGGACGACCAGGATTCCATCCCGGCCAGCAGAGCGTCCGGTTCGATCTCCTCCAGCGGATCGGCGACGGTCTCCAGCCTGGAACCGGCGGCCGGCACCGCGATCAGCCCCTGCATGAAGGCGTCGATGCCGACGAGAAGGCTGCCGGCCGGCAACCGTCCCAGGAACAGGCGGGATCCGGCATTGGCGCCCATGGCGGCGACGGCGAAGATGTCCGCCTCGCCCTGCTCCAGGAACCACACCGACCCGGCGGGTTCGAGCGCCACGGGCGGCTGCTGGAAGTCGATGACGGGAACGCGGCCAGCCTCCGAGCTTTCGGCCGCAAGGGCTTCGGTTGCGCCTGCGGCGGTTGCGGTCGCGTCTGCGGCGGTCGTCATCGGCGGCTCATCCGGTCAGGCCATGCTCAGCATCAGCGTGGAAAAGGCACCCGCGCGGCGCGCCAGTTCGGCCGGCGGGCCGGACTCGACGATCTCGCCGCTCTGCATCACCAGGACCCGGTCGCAGTCGCGGATCGCCGTCAGTCGGTGTGCGATCACCAGCATGGTGGATCCCCGGCGGCGCAGGTTGGACAGCAGTTGCGCCTGGGTGTGGTCGTCCAGGGCGGCGGTCGCCTCGTCCATCACCAGGATGCGCGGGTTCTGCACCAGGGCGCGCGCGATCTCGATGCGGGCGCGCTGGCCGCCGGACAGGTTGGCGCCGCCTTCGCTGACCATGGAGGCGTAGCCGTCGCGGCGGTCGATGATGATGTCGTGGATCACCGCATCGCGGGCGGCGGCGAACAGCCGCTCGTCCGACACGGTCGGATCCCACAGGGCGATGTTGTCGCGCACGGTGCCTTCGAACAGGGTCACGTTCTGATCGACGACCTGCACGCTCTGCCGCAGCACCCGGCGCTGAACGTCGCGCAGCGGTTTGCCGTCGAGCAGCACCTCGCCCGACCAGGGCTCGTAGAGGCCGGCGGTCAGCAGGGCCAGCGTCGACTTGCCGGAGCCTGAGCCGCCGACCACTCCGACCCGCTCGCCCGGCTCGATGGTCAGCGACAGGCCGCGGATCAGCGGAGGCGCCCGACGCGAATGGCCGAAGGTCACGTCGCGCAGTTCGATCCGCCCGGTCAGCCGGCGCAGCACGGCGGGAGCCTGCTGCGGCTGGGTCTGCCGGAACTCCTCGGCGATGGGATGCTGCATGGTGTCGTCGAGCAGGCGCAGATAGGACCGCGCCTCCTGGATGCGGGCACCGAGCTGGACGAGGCGCGACACCGGCGCCAGGAAAGCCGACAGCAGCACCAGGAAGCCCATCATGGCGCCGATGGTCATGCCGCCCTCGGCGACGATGCCGCCGCCGATGGTGACCACCGCGGCCGACGCCGCCCCGCCGACAAAGGCCGGCAGCAGCCGCAGAACGGCGCGGCGCAGCATCAGCGACTGGCGGATGTTCAGCACGCGGGCATGGCGGGCCACCAGCCGCTCGAACAGCAGCCGTTCCGCCCCGGCGGCGCGGTAGGTCTCGATCATGCGCAGCCCCTGCTTGGCATCGGCGCCTTCCTGCGCCGACTCGTTCAGCAGACGCTGCTGCCCCTCCTCCAACTGGCGCGACAGCAGGGCCAGCGCCAGCGCAAGGCTGGCAGCGGCAATCACGGCGACCAGCGCCAGACCCGGCTGGTAGAAGGCCATCGCCGCCAGATAGGTCAGTGCGGTCAGAATGGCGAACAGGCAGCCGCCGATCTCCCCGGCCAACAGTTCGGCCAGCCGGTCGCTCTGCATGATGCGGTCGGCGACCGCCGCCGGCCCGCGCTGGCCGAAGAAGCCCATCGGCAGCCGCAGCACCCTCTCCATGAAGCCGATGCCGCCGAGCAGGGCCAGACGGGTCTCCAGCCGGTGCAGCACGCTCTTCTGCAGCCAGGTGAAGGTGAGGGTGACGATGCTGACCGTCAGCATGGCGCCGATCAGCGGCGTCATCCAGTCGGCCAGACCACCAACCAGGACGCTGTCCATGAAGATCTGGCGGAAGGCGGGGAACAGCATGCCGGGGATCGCCAGCAGCAGGCTGATCGCCGCGGCGAACCACACCGCGCCCCAGGATTTGCGCAGCCGGCGGGCGAGGCCGCGCAACGCGCTGGGGGCGGAGCCGCCCTTGCGGAACTCCGGTCCCGGCGCCATCAGCAGGGCGATGCCGGTGAACTGGCGGCGGAATTCGGCATCGTCGACGCGGCGGCGGCCACGCGCCGGGTCGTTCAGGTACCACCAGCGCCCGCGCCGTCCTTCCAGCACCAGGAAATGGTCCATTCCCCAATGCAGGATCATAGGTCCCGATTGTTCGTGCAGCCCTTCCGGCTCGGTGCGCACACCGCGGGCCTGCAAGCCCAGCTCACGGGCAGCCTGGACCAGATTGGCGGCGCGGCTGCCGTCGCGGGAAATGCCGCACCGCTCGCGCAAATCCTCCAGCGTCAGCCAGCGGCCGTAATGGGCAGCAACGATGCCGAGCGCCGCGGCTCCGCATTCCGCCGCCTCGATCTGCAGGATCGACGGGGTGCGCATCTCAGGCCCCGGAGGAGGCCGGCGCGGCGGCGGGAGCCTTGCCCCGCTCCGGGACCGGCTCCGCCGCCACGTTGCTCAAGTCCAGCCGAAGCCATTGCTGGAGGATCGGCAGAGCCAGCGCGATCAGCCGCACCTTCTGCACCGTGATCTCCACCGACACCAGCGTGCCGCCATCCATCGAAAACTTGGGCGGATTGCCGGTCGACCAGCGCAGTGCGCCTGCCGGGTCGCGCTCCAGCCGGATCATGATCTCGAAGGGGGTGCGCAGCGTCTTTTGGAATTCGCCGACCAGCGCGTCGTTCTGCAGGGTGCGGAGCATGCCGACACTGCTGGCGGGTGTGTCTGCCACGCGGTCGACGCGGCCGACCAGATGGCCGTGCTCCTCCTTGCGGACCGATGCCGGAGACACGTCGGCCTCCATGCCGTGGCGCAGCTTCTTGCCGTCCTGAGCCCCGACATAGACCAACGCCACCAGATCGCTGCCCTGTCCGGGCAGGGCGCCGTCGCGTTCGACGCTGACGATGGGGGCGCCGCTCGACACCACCTGTCCGATGTTCGCCTTCGCCTCCACCACGCGCCCGCCATAGGGCGACAGGACGGCGGCATAGCGCTGCAGGCGGTCGCGGGCGGATTCGACCGCGCGCGAGGCGGTCGCCACCCGCTGCTCGGCCGCCAGCATGTCCTTTTCACGCTGGGTCTGGCGGCGGGCGGCGTCGAGCGTCATGGTCTGAAGCTCGTTGCGCTGGGCCTCCAGGTCGGAGCGGATGGTGAACAGCTCGATCTTGGCTGAGATCGCGCGGTCGCGGGTGGTGAGACCGCGGTCGGCGAGCTGGCGGACCAACTCCTCGCGCTCGGTCATCATGCGCTGACGTTCCTGCAGCGAGGCGATGTTGCCGTTGACCGCCTGCTCGCGCGCCTGCCGCCAGATCTCGTCGGCTTGCAGGTCGCGCTCCTGGAAACGCCGCATGTCGTCGCGGGCGGCAAGGGCATCCTGCAACTCGCCCTCGGCCTCGGCCAGCCGCAGCTTCTGCTCGCTCTGGTCGACCAGCGCCACGACATCGCCCACGCGGATCACGTCGCCCGGCTTGAAGCGGATGTCGTTGATCCGGCCGCTGGATTCCGACACCACGTCGATGACGCCGGCCGGGCTGACCAGGATGCCCTGACCGGTGACCTTGATCGGCACATCGGTGAGGGACGCCCAGACGGCGACCCCGACGACCAGCAACGCCAGCGTGACGCAGAAGGCCAGAACCGGCGGTCGCACCACCTCCAGGGCATCGTCCACCTGGGAAACGGAGGTGGCGGCGGCAGCCGCTTCGGCACGGAAGCTCGCCTTGCCGCCTTTGTCCCCCGACCCAGCCGGATTGCCGCCGGCCGGCGACGGCGCCGTCCCCGGTCGTTCCGTCGTCGCGCTGTCGCTCATGCCGCTCTGCCGTCCGCTACCGCCCCGACCGGTATCACCACTTCTTCATCTTCCTCTTGAAGGAATTGGTGACGCTCTTGGCCGTGTTTGCCACGCTGTTGACGGTGTTCTGCGCCGTGTTGGACACATCGTGCGTCACCGACTGCGCGGTGTTGCTGACCGTGTTGGCGGTGCTCTGGGCGGTGTTGGACACCGTGTGCGCCGCGTCAGTCACCGCCGGGGTCGCAGCGGTGACGACCGACTGGCCCGTGCTGCTGACCGTGCCGGCGGTGCTCTGCGCGCTGCTGGCCACTGAGTGCGCCGCATCGGTGACCCCCGCACCCGTCGCGCTCACGGCCTGGGCGCCGGCATGTTCGAGCGGAGCGGTGTTGACGGAGACCTCGCTGCTCAGCGAGACGCCGCCGATGCCGACCGCGACGCTGACGCCGGTTCCGATGGTGACATGGCCGTCGGAATAGCCGGCCGTGACCTCGGTGCCGCCACCGACCGACCCGCCGCTGATGTAGCCCACCTGTCCGGTGCCGCTGACATTGTTGTCACCAACGGTGACGGAAGCCGAGACTTCCTGATAGATGCCGGCATAGCCGCTGGCCCCGGCATTGACGCCGCCAGCTCCGATGGAGGCGGTTGCCTCGCCGCCGGCGCCGATTGCGATGGTCTGGCTGGCCGTACCCTCGACCGTGACGCCGTTGCCGACATTTCCGCCGGCCGAAACCTCGGTGGTCATCGACACGCCGACCGAGCCGGAGGCGGATGCCTCCACCCCGGTGACGGAAACCGACACGCTGGCGCTGCCGCCGACGCCTGCCTCGTAGCTGACGGTACCGGTCACCGGCCCGCTCGAAATCGAAACGCTGCCCTGGCTGCCGGCAAAGCCCTCAGCCGTGGCGGTCACGCCGCCCGATCCGATTGTGACGCCGGCCGATCCGCTTGCGCCGGCCCCGGCCTCGGCCGTCACGGTGGCGCCGCCGATGTTGTGGCTGGTGGAGGTGGAAACACCGACACTGCCCGAAGTGCTGGCAACCTCGACACCGACACTGACGCTGACCCCGTTCTCATCCTCTTGCGCATGACCCGATTGAGCATTGGTCGTGCCGGTCCCTCCGACAACCACGACAAGCTCGTCATCGGGGATTTCGACCATCGCCGCCTGCATCTTGCTCATGATTGCAATCCCTGGTTATTGGATGATCGGAAGTCATTCGACCCGGCATTCGTCGCGGCCGGGAAATGCGCAAAGTTCGCGCCAAATCATTTGTATGGGTGCTATCCGTTCGAGGTAATCCCATGTTTATGGGAGACCTTGAAAATCCCGCTTTCTTACAAGTTTCAGTGGTGTAAAATCGGGTAATTTTCTACTGAATGTCTCGGAAACCGGGGAGGAGGAACGGCAGGTCGATGATGACCTGGGTTCCGTCGGATCCGCTGAGCAGGGTCAGTTCGGCACCCAGCGACGCCGCGCGCATGCGCATGTTGTTCAGCCCCTTGCCGGAACGTGCGGCAGCGATCCCGCCCGGAGTTCCGCCCGGAATTCCCCTGCCTTCATCCCGCACGACGATGCGGACCGCGAACCGCCCCTCCCCGTCGGGACCGCCTTCGGAGTTGCTGCCCGGTGCAGGCGCCATGACGATGGCGACCCGGCGGCAGCCGGAATGGCGCACCGCATTGGTGACCGCCTCCTGCAGGATTCGGAACAGGGTCAGGGCATGTTCCGACCTGAGCCCCTCGATGTCGGGCAGCGGCGCCATCTGCCAGTCGAGTTCGATCCCCTGGGCCTGGAGCTGCGGACCGATGCGGTCGTAGAACTGGGCCAGCATCATGCCCAGGTCGTTGCCGACGTCGTCGAGCGACGCCACGACCAGCCGCAGATCGTCCAAAGCCTGCCGGGCCGCCGCACCGATGCGGCGGTAGTCGTGCTGCGGAAGCTCGCATTGGGCCACGATCGACACCAGCTGACCGGCCAGCCCGTCATGCAGATCACGGGTCAGGCGCAGCCGTTCGCTTTCGAGCGCCGCGGTGCGGGTCTGCGCCTGTTCGCGGTCGAAGCTTGCCCGCAATTCGGCCTCCGCCGTCGCCACCTCGCGCCGCAGAACGTCGTTGAAGCGGCTGACCTCGCCCAGTGCCTTGGCGAACCGCCACATCAGCGTCGCGCTGATCACGGTCATCAGCAACGGCGCCATATAGCGTGTCATCGACGGAACGCGCAGATCGAGAACGCCGGTCACCGACAGGATGTCGTGGCCGGCCATCATGATGATGACGATCAGGCTGCCAAGCACGATCTGGGCAGGGGCATGGTTCTGCCTGATCGCCGCCGAAATCAGGATCCAGGCCGACCAGCCCAGCATGGCGACGGCCCAGGGAATGACGACCACCAGCCATAGCAGTGCGAACCATTGCTGCAGCCTTGCCGGGTCGATGGCGGCGATCAGGAATGCAACCGCGATCACCGCCGGAACCGCCAGCAGAAACCGGATGGGAACGGCCAGTTCACGGCCGACCAGACGGCACATCACGAAGGGCAGAAGCGCTCCCTGCCACTGGCCGGCAAAATTGACGACGCGGAACAGCCTTTCAAACCCGTTCGGTTCGATGCTGAACATCGGCAGGCCCTGGAGCACCCCCAGCCCGAGAATCAGGCTCATCACCAGATGGATCGGCTCATCACGGTGACCGATCCATACGATCAGCAGGGACAGGCACAAGGCGGCCTGCCATGCGACCAGCAGGCGCGGCAGCGTGACCATCATCCATTCACGCTCGCCATAAGCCGAACGCAGCAAGCGGTCCGGACCGACCAGCACCATGTCGAGAAAACCGCCGGACTGGCTCCAAGCCTCCATGCGGATGTCGATCCGGTTCTCTCCCTCCCTCAGCAGCGGCGTGGGCACCCGCTGGATCAGCGGAATCGCCTGGTTGACGACCGCGTCCGACTGGATGGTCTGGCTGTCGGCCAGCAGCGCTCCGTTCACCCACAGCGTGATGCGACCGGACAGGATCGGCACATGGATGGACCAGGGTTCATCCTGGCTGGCGGTGTAGCGGAAGGTCAGTTGGAAGAGGCCGAAGCAGCCGACGGGATGGGGAACCGCCTTGCAGCGGTAAGGAAGCGGCACGGTGGCCGCGTCGGGCGGCATCGCTTCGAGCGGAGGATTGTCCATCGGACGACCCGCGGCCGACGGGGCGAAGCGCGCCTCCGCGATGGGCTGAACGCCGCTCGGCGTGGACGGCGTCGCCATCACCAGGACGAGACCGAAAAGGATGGCCAATCCGTAATAGACAACCAGCAGCGGGCCGCGGCCCTTCAGCCATGCCCGCAGGCGGATCGGCAAGCTCGGACCGGACGCCGGCAATCCGGCGATGTGTTGGCTCACTGGTATCAGTCCGACAGCTTGATGATTCTCCGCTCCACCGCAGTGTAGACCGCTTCGCTTCGGGAGTTAACCTCAAGTTTTCGGTAAATGTTCTTGATATGGCTGGGAACCGTCTGTCGGCTGATCCCCAGACGCGCCGCGATGTCGTTGTAGGTGAAGCCTTTGGCGATGCCCCACAGGATGTCCATTTCCCGCGGGGTAAGGGCGGGCGGCGTTTCCTCCGCCTTGGCGGGCGGCGCGGCCTGGGTCTGGCGGATGATATGGCGGGCGATGGATGCGGAGATCGGGGACCGGCCATTGATCAGGTCATGCACCGCCGCGATCAGGTCGATCGGCCGCGCGTCCTTCAAAATATAGCCGGAGGCGCCGGCCCGCACCGCCTGCATCACCGACAGCTCGTCCCCAAGGACGGAGATCACCATGATCTCCGTCTCCGGCATCCGTTGCCGCACCTCGCGGATCAATTCGCTGCCATGACCGTCGGGCAGCTTCAGATCGGTCACCAACACGCTCGGACGGCAGCGCTCCAAAACGGTGCGCGCCTCCCCCAACGTCCCGACGGAAGCCTGCAAAAGGATGCCGTCGCCCGCAGCCAGCGACGCAGCCAGGAATTCCCGGGTCGGGGCGTCGTCCTCCACCAGGATCACCGAGATGACGTGGTCAACTCTGGCGGCTGACCGTGCCTGATCCACTGTGACGCCCCCTGAAGACTGCCGGATCTACGGTTCGACCCGGATCTCATCATACCGGGCCGCTGCGGAAAATCACCATACCATGAATACGGGATGCCGCCATCGATGCACGATCTGCGAGGATGCGCCGGCCGACATGCACCGGCCGACGGGACACGCATTGTCGAACCGACGACAGCTGACGGGATTGCCACGATGCCCTTGCCGACCACCTCCCCCGTCGCCTCCCCCTTCGGCGCCGAACTGCCTGCCGACGCGCTGGAGGAGTGGCGCCGCATCGTCGGGCCGGAGCATGTCCGGACCGGGGACGCCGAACGCCTGGACTGGGGCCGCCGCACCTTCGCGCCGGATGTCCGGGTTTCGGCCGTCGTCAGTCCGGGCGACGCCGACCAGACGGCCGCCTGCCTGGCGGTCGCGACCCGTCACCGCCTGCCGGTCCATCCGGTCAGCCGCGGCGCCAACTGGGGCATGGGATCGCGGGCGCCGACTAGGGACGGGGCCGTCGTCCTCGATCTCCGCCGGCTCGACCGCATCTCCGGCTTCGATGGGCGGCGCGGGCTGGTGCGGGTCGAAGCCGGGGTCACGTTCAAGGCCTTGGCGGACTTCCTGGCAGAAAGGACCGACCGCTTCTTCGTGCCGGTCATCGGCGGGCCGGCAGAGGCCAGCGCGCTCGCCAACGCCCTCGACCGCGGCGACGGCAGCATGGGCGAGCGTTGGACGTCGCTGTGCGAGCTGGACGTCGCCCTGCCGGATGGACGACGGCTGCAGACCGGCTGCGGGCCGCTGGGCGCGGAGCGGACGGTCGGGCTCGACCCGGCGCCGGCCGGGCCGCTGATCGACGGGCTGTTCAGCCAGTCGAACCTGGGGGTGGTGACCGGCGCCGTCATCCGGCTGGAGCCCATGCCCAGCGACCTCGCCATCCTGTCGGTGGACATCGGCGGCCTCGATGCCCTGCCCGCCTTCATGGAGGTATGGCGCGATTGCCAATGCGAACAATCCCTGCCCGACCGGTCGCTGACCCTGTGGAACGGCATCAAGTGGCTGGCACTGGACGAGGTGCGCATGGCGATACCGGCCGACCGGCTGGCATCGGCGGCGCTGGACGAATGGCATGCCTCCGCCATGATCCGCGCGGAGGCGCCGGAGATACTGGAGGCCCGCGCCGACCGCCTGTCCCGACGGTTCGCCGCGGTGTCCCGCGCGGTGGAGGTGGATGTCGCAAGGCGCGACGGCTCCTGGGTCGAAGGCTTCGAGGATTGGCTGGGTGTGCCGGATGGGCGCAACCTGCGCACGGTCTACTGGCGCCAGGAGCGGCATCCCGATCTCACCACCGCCGATCCCGACCGCGACGGCTGCGGGCTGATCTGGCTCTGCCTCGCCTTTCCCTTCGAATTCCGGGCGCTGGCCGATTACCTGACCTGGGCGCGCGACCGGCTGGAACAGGCTGGAATCGACCTGAATGTCGGACTCGAGTCCAACGGCTTCCGTTGCCTGCTGAGCTATTTCACGCTGGGGTTCGACCGGGCGCTGCCGGGAGCGGACGAGGCGGCCCTGTCCGCTTACCGGGACCTGATCGGAGCAGCGCTGGAGCGCGGATTCGTGCCCTATCGTCTGGCGAACGGCCTGCCGGTGCCCGAGACGCTGCGCCAGGCGCCCGCGGCTGCGTTGCTGGCGGAACTGCGTGCGGTGGGCGACCCGGCCGGTGTCCTGTCGCCCGGTCGCAACGGTATCGGCTGACGCGTGAATCCGGACTTTCAGCAGAGCCGTCGCGTCCGTGCAACACGCTGCCGATCAGTCAGGAAGCCGGACCTGTCAGGGATCGCGCCACCTTGCGGCGAGGTTCCATGCCCTCATGCAGCACGCGCAGGATGATCGTGCCGACCGTCCCTCCCGGCAACAGGCCGGTCGTGTAGTAGAGGCAGTGCGCGGCGGCACCGCGCCTGCCCGCCGCAAGCTCCAAATGGAACAGGCGAACGTCGGGCCCCAGTTCCGGACGCGGCAGCATTCCCGGCCGGTCGGGATCCTCTGCAACCATGTGGATCGCCTTGTCGATCAGCATTGCATAGGTGCGCAGCTGGGCGGTTCCAAACCGTGTCCGTGTCGTGCGCAGGATGTCCAGGATGTCACGCTCGGCCGGGCCGGTGAGCAGGTGACTCATTCCCGGGCAACCTGCTCGGCAATGTCCAGGGCCGACCGTGAGGAGAAGTCGCCTTGCGCCGCCGCAGACAAGCCGGCAGCGACTTCACGCCGCAGGATGGCGATCTTTTCCTGCTCCTGCGCACGGTCCCGCTGCAGGAGGCGCAATGCCTCCCGCACCACCTCGCTCGACGACGCGTAGCCGCCCGTCGCCACTTCATGCTCGACGAAGTCGACCATTTCCGACGGAAGACTGACATTCATCGTCGCCATGGAAGGCTCCTGAGTCCGATCAGGCGACAGACATAGGGGCAATGGCAAAATTTGTCAATTCGCCGGCTTGGCGAACCCTCCCTTCCGGGGCACCCGTCATGACGCCCCATCCCTCTCATCGGTTGGTGCCTCCGGGGTGCCGATCCGGTCGGCCGATCCCGGTCGGCCCAGCCCGGCCAGCAGATGCTCGATGAAGCTGCGCACCTTCGGCGAGACATGACGGGTCGCCGGATAGACGGCATGGATGGCCTCGTCCGTCACCTCCAGCGCGGACAGGACCGGGACGAGGCGCCCGGCGCGGATATCGTCCTCGACGATGAAGTCGGCCAGCCGCGCCAGCCCCAGCCCGCCAACTGCGGCATGGCGCAGCAGCCACAGGCTGTCGGCCTGGAAGCCGCCGGTCGGTCGCAGGATCTCGCGCCGGTCGCCGACCATGAATTCCCACTCAGACCGGCCGGAGCCCGACAGCAGCGTCAGGCAATCATGGCGGGCGAGATCGGCCGGCGACTGTGGCACGCCGCGCCGTTCCAGATAGTCCGGACTGGCCACCACATGGCGGCGCAACGGCCGCAGCCGCCGTGCGATCAGGCTGGAATCGGCCAACCGCCCGGCCCGGATCGCCAGATCGAACCCCTCGTCGATCAGCCGTTGCACACGATCATTCAGGCTCGCCTCCAGCGAAACGCCGGGGTAACGGCGCAGATAGGAGGGCAGCAGCGGTGCCACCAGCATCTGCCCGAACATCACCGGCATCGTGATGCGCAAGGTGCCGCGCGGCTCCTCGCCCATCTCGGAGAGCGACTGTTCCGCTTCGTCCAGCGCAGCCAGGATGGCGCGGGCCCGCAAACAGAAGGTCGCCCCGGCGTCGGTCAGCGCGATCCGCCGGGTCGTGCGCGCCAGCAACCGGGTGTTCAGCCGGTTCTCCATCTGGGCGATGCGCCGGCTGACCGCCGATGCGGACAGGCCGAGCCGCTCCGCCGCCGCCGAAAGGCTGCCGCTGTCCACCACCTCCACCAGCACCGTCAGATCGTCGAGCCGATCCATCTCTTCCCCCGATCCCCCGCCCCGGTTACCGCCCGCCAGGCGCCGGGCGCATTCGTGCATTTTGCGCAAAGATATTGTGCGTGTCCCCCTATGTTTCGCAAATCCGGCTTTTGACAGGATCGGATACAGGAACACGCCGACAGGGAAACGCCCGATGCGACTTCAACGCCAACTCCGCAGCATCCGGGCGCAGGCAGGCAAGACCATGTCGCCGGAGGTGATGGCGATGCTCGACCGGGTGATCGCCGATCTGAAGGCGCGCGGAGTCGAGTTCGGAGCGATGCGCCCGGGACTCCAGGCTCCCGACTTCGCCCTGCCGAACCATCTCGGCCGCACCGTGTCGCTTTACGAGACGCTCGAACGGGGACCGGTGGTGCTGCTGTTCTACCGCGGCGAATGGTGTCCCTATTGTTGCGCCCAGCTCAGGGCCATGCAGCTGGCGCTGCCGCAACTGACCGCCGGGGGCGCCCGGCTGGTCGCGGTGTCGCCGGAACTGCCCGACCACAGCCTGACCCTGGCCGAACGCAACGCGCTGGATTTCGACATCCTGTCCGATGGGGGAGCGATGGTGGCGCGCAGCTACGGCCTCGTCTACCGCGTGCCGGACGATCTGCGCGATCTCTACCGCGACCGCGGCCTCGACCTCAACGCCCGCCAGGGCCGCCCGCCAGGAGAGCCCTGGCATCTGCCGATCCCGGCGACCTATCTGCTGTCGCCAAGCGGCGTCGTGCGCTTTGCCGCCGTCGACGCCGACTTCACCCAACGCCCGGAGCCGCAGGCCCTCATCGACCTGCTGCACGACCGCGTACCGGCATCCTGACCGAAGCCGGCCATCCCGCAACAGAGGAACACGACCATGACCGCCACCAAGACCGTCGCCAAGAGCCTGACCCTGCTCCCCGTCGCCGGCGCGCTGGCCGGCGCCCTGACCCTGATGGCCGGCCCGGCCGCCGCGCAGTCCAACATGGAGAAGTGCTATGGCATCTCCAAGCCGGGCGAGAATGGCTGCGCCCATGCCAAGGGCCTGCATTCCTGCGCCGGCAACACCAACCTGACCTATGACGGCGGCGACTGGAAGCTGGTGAAGGCCGGCACCTGCGAGACGGAGATGGGATCGCTGAAGCCGTTCGAAGGCGCCAACCCGAAGAAGAAGGGCTGAGGCGATGGCCGCGACGTCCTCCTCCGCCTTTGCCCCGACGGTGCCGACCGCCGCGGGCATCGGCCTGCGCGAGCCGCATCGGGAGGCGTTCGTCGCGGCCGGCTGCCCGGTCCCCTGGGTCGAAATCCATCCGGAAAACTATCTGGTTCCGGGCGGTCCGCGTCTGACCGGCATCCTGCGGGTCCGCCGCGACTTGCCCGTAAGCTGCCACGGCGTCGGCCTGTCGCTGGGAAGCGCCGGGGGACTCGACCCCGACCATCTGATGCGGCTGCGCGCGCTCTACGACAGGCTGGAACCGGGGCTGATCTCCGAACACCTGTCCTGGAGCGTCACCGACGCCACCTACCTCAACGACCTGCTGCCCCTGCCCTACACCGAGAACAGCCTCGACCGGGTCCGCCGCAACATCGACCATGCCCAGGACGTCTTCGGCCGGCGCATCCTGGTCGAGAACCCGGCGGCCTGCATCGCCTTCGCCGAAAGCGTCATTCCAGAAGCGGAGTTCCTGGCGGAGTTGGTGGCCCGCACCGGCTGCGGCCTGCTGCTGGACGTCAACAACCTCTACGTCTCCTCGGTCAATCTCGGCTTCGACCGGACGGCGTGGCTCGCTGCCATCCCGGCGGACGCCGTCGGCGAATTGCATCTCGCGGGACACGCCCGCATGACGGTCGGCGGCGAGGAGCTGCTGATCGACGATCATGGCAGCGCGGTCGGCGACGCCGTGATGGCGCTCTATGCCGATGTGCTGGACCGCGTCGGGCCGCGGCCGGTGCTGATCGAATGGGACAACGACCTGCCGCCGCTCGACCTCCTCCTGGCCGAGGCGGGGAGAGCGCAGCGGCTGCTCGATGCCCGGATGCGACAATTCGAAATGCCGGCCAAGAACCCGGAGGTCCACTGTGCCGGCTGACGCGAAACTTGCGACGCTTCAGCGCGACTTCGCCGCCTTCCTGCTGCGCGGCGATCCCGCGGTCGCCGGGGCCTTGCGCGCGGATTTGCCGGCCGGACGGCTGGCGGTCTACCGCAACACGGTGATGGGGTCGCTGGCCGCCGTTCTCGGCCATGCCCATCCCACGCTGCACCGGATCATGGACGTGCGGCTGGGCGAGCAGCGCTTCACCACGCTCGCCTGCCGCTTCGCCTCGGAGGCCCCGCCCACCCTTCCGATGCTATGGAGCTACGGCGCCGGCTTCGCCGACTGGCTGGCCGACCTTGAACCACCCGACAATGTTCCACCCTGGGCGCCCGACCTCGCCCGGCTCGACTGGGCGATGCACGAGGCGCTGTTCGCCGCCGACGCCGAGCCGCTCGACCTCGCCCGGCTCGCCGCCATCCCGCCGGAGCAGGCGGGTTCCCTGCGGCTGGCTCCCCACCCGTCGCTGCGGCTGGTGCGGTCGGGTTGGAACATCCACGCGCTGTGGAAGGATGACGCCACGATGCCGGCGCCGCAGCCGGAAACGGTCCTGGTCGGCCGCGTTCCGGGAGACGGAAGCGACTGCACCGCAGGAGGCGAGGTGCGCTGCACCCGGCTGACTGCGGCCGATGGCGCGCTCGCCGCCGGGCTGCTGGCCGGTGCCACCCTGGACGAAGCCGCCGCGGATGAGGCGACGGCCGGAGCCGACCTCCAATCCCTGCTGGCGCTGCTGTTGCAGAACCGGCTGCTGGCCGGTTTCGCACTGGACCGGCCCCTCTCCTTCACCGGACGCGAAGGGATCGACCCATGACGTCATCGAACGCAAGCTCTTTGGCTCAGCTTTGGGCGCTCCCCGCCCGGCTTGCCCGGCTGTCGGACATTCGCGACCATGTCGCCGGATGGCTCGACCGCCATGCGGCGCCTCTGTTCGACCTCGCCGTCCGGCTGACGATGGCGCCGATCTTCTTCCGCTCCGGCCTGCAGAAGATCGGCGACTGGCCGGCAACCCTCTTCCTGTTCCAGGAGGAATACCGGGTGCCGCTGTTGCCTCCGGAGGTCGCCGCCCTGCTGGCGACGGCCACCGAACTGACCATGCCGGTCCTGCTGGTGCTGGGGCTGGCGACGCGGCTGGCCGCGGTGCCACTGCTGGCGATGGCGCTGGTGATCCAGTTCGTGCTCGGCACCGCGAACCCGGCCTTCAGCAATCCGCAACACTATTTCTGGATGCTGCTGCTCGCCGGCCTGATCGTTCGCGGCGGCGGACGGCTGTCGGTCGACCATTTGCTTCTTCGCTTCAGCCGCCGCCGGATGGGAGACCGCCAATGACCGCGACGCAGAACAGTTTCCCGAATGGTCTTCAAGTCTCCGCACACCGGCAGATCGCCCGGCTCGGCTGGCTGCTGTCGTCCGGGCTGGTCGCCGTGCTTCTGCTGGTGCTGGCGGTCAGCGTCGTCACCGTGCAGGGTATCCGGCAGGTGGACGAGCGCTGGAACGCCTACGACCTGGGGGCCGCGGCCAAGGCAGACGCCCTGTCCGACCTGCGCGGGGCGCTGGGGTTCGGCGGGGTGATCCACCGGTTCGGCGACTATCTGCTGACCGGCGATCCGGCCCGCGCCGCCGACATGCGGCAGAGCCTGAAATCCGCCGCCGCCAATCTGGAGGTCTATCGCTATGCCGGCGAGTTGAGCCCGGCCGAGGGCACGGCGATCGACACCATCGCCGCCGCACTGGCGCAGATGGAAAGCAAGCTGACCGAGGCGGAAGCCGCGGTGGCGGCGCGCACCCCGCTCGACCGGCTGGCCCGCACCGCCGCACTCGACACCGCGCCGGCGGTGGCGGCCATGCGGACGCTGAACGGCGAACTGACGCGGGCGCGTGCCGCCCTCGGCGAAGCCAACCGCCAGAGCATCGCCACGCTGAACGGCACGGTGCTGACCGGCGGCGGCGTCGCGCTGGTGCTGTTGGTCGCCATCGCCGGACTGTTCCTGTGGTTCACCCATCACCGCATCGTCCATCCGCTGGCCCGACTCGCCGCCTATATGCAGCGTCTGGCCGGCGGCGATCTTGACAGCGCCGTTCCGCTGGCCGGCCGCCGCGACGAGATCGGCGCCATGGCCGGCACCGTCGGCGTGTTCCGCGACGGGCTCGTCCGGCTGCGCGCCGCGGGGGACCGCGAACGCGCCGATGCGGAACAGGCGCGCCGGCGCCAGGAGACGCTGGAACGCGACCTCCGCTCCTTCGAGGCGGAGATCGGTGCGCTGGCCGCCGCATTGGCCGGACGGGCCGGCGCGCTTCACCGCACGGGGCAGGATTTGGCCTCCTCCTCCTCCCGGACGATCGGCAGCACGCAGGAGGTCTCCGCCGCCGCCGCCCGCACCGCCGGAACAGTCCAGGCGGTCGCCGCCGCCACCGAGGAGCTGTCGGCATCCATCGCCGGGATCGGCCAGCGGGTGCGCGGCTCGGTCGCCATGACCACGGCGGCGGTCGAACAGGCCGACCGCTCCTCCGCCACCGTTGCCAGCCNACGGGCGGCTCACCGGGTTCGAGGCGCTGGTGCGTTGGCGCCACCCCGACCTCGGTCTGGTCAGCCCGGCCCAGTTCATCCCGATCGCCGAGGAGACCGGCCAGATTCTGCCGCTCGGCCGCCGTGGTGGCCCAGGAGGTGAAGAACCTCGCCAACCAGACCGCCCGGGCGACGGAGGACATAACCCAGCAGATCGCGACGATCCGCAACGCCACCGACGGTGCGGTCGGCGCCATCCAGGGCATCGGCGGGAGCCTGGAGCAGGTCTGCCGCATGGCGCAGGAGATCGCCGACGCCGTCACCCAGCAGGACGAGGCGACACGCGAGATCGCCCGCAACATCCAGGAGACCGCCGGAGCGGCCGGAGCGGTCAGCGCTGCGATTTCCGAGGTCGCACAGGCCGCCGAACAGGCTGGAACGGTTGCGGAAAGCATGTTTTCGTCCGCACAATCGCTCGGCAGCGAGACCAGGCGTCTGGAGGGTGCGGCACACAGCTTCTCCCAGGCGCTGCGCGCGTGATCTCCATAGGCTGCGGGGAAGAGGGAAGGCCGGCGTGACCGACATTGTCAGTGAAGAATCCGGAGCCATGCCCGGCAAGACCGGCCAGCGGGCCATCCCCGGAACGGGCCGCCGGACCCTGACCATCGCGCGCTCGGCGCTGCTGCTGGCGGCGGCCCTGGTGGTCTGTCTTGGCGCGATGATGGCGGTCGGGCTGCAACTGATGCGCGGCATGGATGCGGTTGCCGACGGCTGGCGCGACTACGATCTGCAGGCTGCCACCAAGTCCGACGCGCTGTCGGAGGTGCGCGGGCATCTCGGCCTCGGCGGCGTCATCGACCATTTCCGGGAGGGCAATAGGACAAGTGCCGGCGATCATGCGGCGCTGGACCGATCCCTGGCCCTGGCGCGGGCCAATCTGGCGATCTACCGCGACATGGTCACCCCCAGCGAGGACGAGGCGCGGGCCATCGCCGCCATCGCCGCCTTTCTCGACGCCATCCAGGTGCAGATGGAGGATCCGGCCGCAGCCATCCCCGATGAGGCGTTCGACGCCTGCCGCCGAGATGCGGTGAAGGGGCTGGCGGCGCTGAACAGCCATCTCAGCGCGCAGCGGGCCCGCCTGACCGCCGCCACCCTGAACGACATCGAGGACCTGCAAAGGCTGATGGCGGTCGGCGGCGGTATCATCGCCGTGCTGGTCCTGGGGCTGGCCGGCGCGGCGGTGTGGTTCACCCGCAGCCGCATCGTCGGTCCGCTCGGCCGGTTGGTGGAGGACGCCCGCCGGCTGGCCCGCCGTGACCTCGACCGCCCCTTCCAGAGTTCGGATTGGGGCCGGGGCAAGCGGCTGGGATCGGACGCCCGACATGGCGGCTTCCGGCACGACGAGCTGGGGCTTCTCGGCCGCAGCCTGGAGGACAGCCGGATCGCCCTGCGCGACCTGTTCGCTGCGATCGAGGAGAAGAGCCGCCGGCTGGGCGAGAGCGAGCGCCGCTATGCCATGGCCGCCGCCGCCGCCAATGACGGGCTGTGGGACTGGGATCTGGAGAGCGGCGACCTTTACCTGTCGCCCCGCCTGCGCCAGATGCTCCACCTGCCTGCCGATGGTGGGGAACCCGGCATCGCCGCACTGTTGGCCCATGTCCATCCCGACGACCGGCATGCCGTGCTCGCCGCGATCCGGCAGGGGGAACAGGGGGCGGATGGCGCCAGCTTCGACGTGGAGTTCCGCGTCCTCCCCCCGGACGGGGCACGGAAGGACGGGGAGAAGGACGCCATCGGCTGGCTTCATCTGCACGGGATCGTCGCTGCAGGTCCGGACGGCCGGGTGGCGCGGCTCGCCGGCTCCGCCGCCGATGTCAGCGAGCGCAAATCCTACGAAGCCCGGCTGGTCCATCAGGCCACCCACGATTTCCTGACCGGGCTGCCCAACCGCGCCTATCTGATCCGCTGGCTGGGTGAGCGGCAGGCGGTGCAGGGCACCGGACGGCGCGATCTGGCGCTGCTGTTTCTCGACCTCGACGGCTTCAAGGTCGTCAATGACAGCCTGGGCCATGCGGTCGGCGACCGCGTCCTGATAGCAACGGCGGAGCGGATCGCCGGCCTGCTGGAACCGGGAGAGTTCGTCGTCCGGCTGGGCGGTGACGAGTTCGTCATCGCGGTTCCCACCGGACAGGAGTCGGCGATCGCCCGCGCCCAGGCGCTGGAGACCGTCTTCCAGCGCCCGCTCTGTGCCGGCGGCATGGAGTTGCGGGTCGGACTCAGCATCGGACTGGCGGTCGACGATGGAACCAGTGACGATCCGGACAGCCTGCTGCGCGACGCCGATATCGCGCTCTACCGCGCCAAGGAACATGGCAAGGGACGCACCGTGCTGTTCGACGCCTCCCTGCGCGAAGCGATCCTGATCCGCAGCCGCCTGCAACGCGATCTGACCCCGTCTCTGGAGGCCGGCGACATCTTCCTGGTCTATCAGCCGATCGTGTCGCTCCCCGACGGGCGGCTCACCGGGTTCGAGGCGCTGGTGCGTTGGCGCCACCCCGACCTCGGTCTGGTCAGCCCGGCCCAGTTCATCCCGATCGCCGAGGAGACCGGCCAGATTCTGCCGCTCGGCCGCCATGTGCTGGAACGGGCGGTGGAACAGCTCGGGCGCTGGCGCCGCATGGCCGGGGGCGCTGCCCTGACCGTCAACGTCAACCTGTCGGCCCGCCAGATGTGGGACGAACGTTATGTCGACGACATGCTGGACTATCTGGCCGACGGCCGCGCCGACGGGCTGAAGATCGAAGTGACGGAAAGCATGACCGTCGCCGACCACGATCAGGCCCGCACCATCCTGGAACGCTTCCATGCGCTGGGCGTGGCGCTGTGCATGGATGATTTCGGCACCGGCTATTCCTCGCTGTCCCATCTCGGCAGCCTGCCGTTCGACGTGATGAAGATCGACAAGAGCTTCGTCAGCGCGCTCGGCAGCGACCCCAGGCAGGAATCGCTTCTGCGCGGCATCGTCGAACTGGCCCACCGCATCGGGCTCAAGGTGGTCGCCGAAGGGGTCGAGACCGAGGAGGAGCGGGCGGTCCTGACCGGGATCGGCTGCGACTACGCCCAAGGCTACCTGTTCGCCCGCCCCTTGTCCGTGGCCGATGCCGAAGCGCTGCTGTCGACTGCGGCTTGACCACCGGCCGGTCAGCAGACGGGTCCGCCGGGACAGCGCCGCGCCTCGACGATCGGATGGAGCAGCCCCAGCCCGGCGGGCAGCAGCGTCCGGAACTCCTCCGGCCGGACCTGATCCTGGCCGAAGCCATGGTCATAGGTCCAGGCGTCTGCCGACTTCGCATGCATCGCTGACGCCTTCCTTCCCGATGGGGGCCGAACCGGCCCGGAAGACCTGCGGCGCCGGGGAGAGCGCACGACGGCACGGCCATCGAGAACTCTCTCAGTTCAGCGCCTTGGCGGCACCGTACAGCTTGTCCTGCGACTGCTTCTTGAAGCCCTTGGGCGGGGTCCCGAACTGCTTGCGGAAAGCAGCCGCGAAATGGCCGAGGTTGGTGTAGCCGACCTGGTTGGCGACCTCGGTGACCGATACCGCCCCCTCCAGCAGTGCGCTGCGCGCCGCGATCATCCGCCGCTCCTTGAGGTAGCCGAAGGGGGTGGTGTCGAACAGCGCCTTGAAGCCCTTCTTCAGCTTGCAGTCGTTGATCCCGACGCGGTGCGCCAGCTCGAGGATCGAGGGCGGGTCGACAAGATTCTCCTCCAGGATGTCGCGGGCCTTCTTCAGCCGGGCGATGTCCGCCGCGGACAGCCCGCAGGGGCAGCTCCCCAGGCAGAACTGTTCGAGACCGAGGGCGATCAGTTCGTAGGTCTTGCTGGTCAGGAAGATCGATTGCAGGTCCGCGCTCAGCCGGACGCTGGCAATCTGGTGCAGGACCGACTGGATCGCGGCTGACAGCCGGATCTCGTCCTGGAAGCAGTCGGGCCGGTCGGATTCCGCGTCCCGGCGCAGCGCTTCGGGAAGCCGACTGTTCAGGGTGCGGCACAGGAAATCGAAGGGCAGACTGACGGCCACCAGCGAGAGGTCGGCCGCCTTGTGCAGCATCAGAGCGCCCTGGAAGGTCCGGTGATAGACCAGCCGGCCGGCGCCGGCCTCGCAGCAGGCGAACGCCTCCATGCCGTCCGCGATCAGGGTCGCCCGTCCGGATTGGGAGAACAGCATCAGGACGCCATCCTCCATCGCCGGCAGGAAGACCCGGCAATCGCGCTCGATGGTCCCCGTCAGAGTCAACAGACCGATGCTGCCGTCGACCCGCAGATGTTTCACCCGATAGGCGCTGCCGCAGGACAACGTCGTCAGCGTACCGAGGTCGGCGGACCCGTCCACCGTCTGCCCTTCATGCTCGTGCTTCATGGATAAACCACTCCCGTATGGTCATGCCGTCACCGCAGTCGACACGGTCCCGCGTGGATCGCGGGATTTTTATTTTAAAATCCTGAGTTACGTCTTGGCATTATCTGAACCCTTACTTCGATGCGCGGCTCACCGCATCCTGCCTCCCGTCTCGGGCAGCAATCCGCCCGCATCGACCGGATGTACCGCCCCCGTTTCCCCACCGGCCTCGCGATAGAGGCGGAAGGCCAGTCCCCAGGCGACGAAGGCGACCAGAGCCGCGCACAGGATCATCGCCGGATAGCCGGCCGCCCCGGCGATCTGCAGCGCCATGGCACCCGACAGGAAGCCCATGAAGCTGTAGAGGCTGTACTGCGCGGTGAAGTCGGTGCCCTCCGTTCCCTTCCCGGCGCGGTCCATCATGATGGTGACCAGGATCGTGGTGAGCGGGTTGTGGATGAGGAAGACCAGCGCCAACGACGGCATCACCACCATCTCGCTGCTGGCGCCTCCCGCCAGCGGCAGCACCGACAGGATGATCAGCGCCTGCGCCAGCGCCGCGGCGACCAGCACGCGCCGCCGCCCGAAGCGCTGGAGCAGCCAGCCCGCCGCGAAGACCGCCACGAGGCCGACGAGCGACCCGACGATGTTGAGCGCGAAGCCGACCCGTTCGAGCGACCAGCCGACATCGACCAGCATCGGCGTCAGCACGCCGAAGGTCATGCCGATCCCGACCGGCATCGTCACCATCACCAGCACCCATCCGGCGGTTCCCGGCTGGCGCCAGAAGCTCCAGAGCCGGGCGTATCCCGGACGCGGCGCTCCCACGGGCTTGTCCGCCGGCGGTTCGCGGAACAGCAGGATCTGCACGAGGCTCAGCGCCAGAATCCCGGCCATCAGCGCCATGCAGCCGCTCCAGCCCAGCGTCGGGTAAAGCGCCAGCAGCGCCCCGCCGCCGAACAGGATGCCGATCAGGCCGCCGGCGACCTGGACGCTGTTGCCCAGACCGCGCTGCTCCGCCGGCAGAAGCCGGCAGGTCAGCGCGTCGGTGGCGATGTCCTGCGTCGCCGAGAAGACCGTCAGCACCAGGCTCAGCCCCACCAGCAGCGGGAACTGCGCGATCCCATCGGTCTGCCCGATCAGCAACAGCATCAGGATCATCGCCCCCTGCGTCAGGATCAGCCAGCCCCGGTGGTGCCCCAGCCGGCCGAAGCCGACGCGGTCCACCAGCGGCGCCCACAGGATTTTCAGGACCCAGACGAAACCCAGCAGATAGAGGACGCCGAGCTGCTCCAGCGCCATTCCCTCCTTCCGCAGGATCGCCGGGAGCCCCATGAAGAAGAAGGCGACGGGCAGGAACTGCGTCACGTAGAGGCTGGCGATCAGCCCCCAATGCGACCGCTTCATGGCATGCTCTCCGCGTTCGATCCGGTTTGGATGGTCAGGTCGTTCAGAAGGTCGTGCTCAGGCCGAGCCCGACCGTGCGGCCGCGCGAGGGAACCACCGAGTTCACGCCGGGCGCGATGTTGGAGCCCTGCTGGTCCACCGTCTCCTTCAACACATTCTCGCCGAAGGCGTAGACCGTGACGTTGCGGACGGTGACGCCGAGCCGGGCGTCGAGGATGTTCTGGGCGTCGAGCTTGAAGTTGTTGGCGGTGTCGGCCTCGCGCTTGCCGACGAAACGGTAGGCGACCGACGCGGTCAGCTCGGAATCGCTGCCCAGCCCCAGCCCATCGGCCGGCGTGCGGTAATTCAACCCGACGCCGCCGTCGAAGGTCGGGACGTTCGGAACCCTGTTGCCGACATGGCTCGACATCGACGCCGGGGCGCCGGTGATCTCCGCCCGGGTCAAAGCCGCCCGCGCCGTCACCGAGAAGCCGTGGCCGAGATCGCTGCGGAGTTCCGCCTCCGCCCCGTAGGATTTCAGATCGAAGCTCTCGATCGGGAAGGTGCCGGTGACGGGGTTGTAGACGAAGATCGCTTCGCCCGTCACGTCGTTGCGGAAGCCGGCCAGCGTCAGGGTGGTCGCGGAACCGATATCCGCCTTCATGCCCACCTCGTAGGCCCAGATCCCGGTCTTGCCGTAGCCGTTCTCGGGGTTGCCGGTGGTGGCGTTGTTGGTGAAGCGCGGGTAGCCGCCGGCCTTGGCGCCGCGGGTGACGCTGGCATAGACAAGGCTGTGCTCGGTCGGCTTGTAGCTCAACGAGGCGCGGCCGGACAACATGTCGAAGTCGCGGCTGCTGTCCTGGGCATAGGCGGAAACGGTGCCCAGCGCCCCGGTGCCGGCGTAGCGGTGGTTGATCGACTTGACGTCGTGGGTGTAGCGCAGGCCGCCGCCAACCTCGAAACGCTCGGCGAAGGGATAGGCGACATCACCGTAGATCGCCGAGGAGGTCGAGGTCAGGTTGACGTGGCGCTTGCCGCCGATGGTCGGGAAGAAGTTGGACGTGCCTTCGGAGTCCTCGTTGTAATCGTTGTAGGAGAAGACCCCGCCGACCACCCAGTTCAGCGGCGCACCCTTCAGCGAGTGGGCCCGCAGCTCCTGATAGAACTGGTTCTCCTTGCCGTCGGATTTGGCGATCTCCCGGTCATAGGCGAAGAAACCGACCGGCAGTCCGAAGGCGGCGTTGAACAGGTAGCCGTCGGTGTTGTCGGCCGTGCTGCTGAATTTGTAATAGGTGAAGTTGGTGGTTGACTTGATGGCGAAACTGTCGAGCTCGTGCGAGACGTTCAGCGTCGCATAGGCCATGTCGCGGCGGAAGGACGGCGCCTCCTGGTACGCATTGCGGCCGGGCAGGCGCAGTGAATAGCCGGTGTCGCGGCGGTCGCGCTCGCCGGCCAGGGTCAGCTGCACCTGGGTGCGGTCGGACGCCTGCCACAGGAAGGAGGATTTGGCGGCGCCGGTGTTGTAGGCGCCGATGCCGGACTGGCCGGGATGATCGTTCTCCAGGTAGTCGTTCTGCCGGTTCAGCCGCACGGCGAAGCGCCCGAACAAGTCCGGGCTGATGGCGCCGCCGACCAGAAACTCGCCCTTCTTGTAGCCGTCGGTGCCGATCTCGACCGTCACACGGCGCTCGGTTTCCGGGCCAGGGACGACGCTGGTCAGATTGATCGAGCCGGCCGTCGAGTTGCGGCCGAACAGCGTGCCCTGCGGGCCGCGCAGCAGTTCCACCTGTCCGATGTCGAGAAGCTGGCTCGATGCGGCGAAGGCCGGCAGCGGCGCGCCATCGATCAAGGTCGGGGCGGTGCTGTTGTCGGGCGACAGCAGGGTCGACAAGGTGCCGACACCGCGGATGATCGGCTGGGCCGTGCGGGGATCGTCGCCGTAGTTCGGCTGCTGCCAGCCGACGACCTGACGCGCCAGATCCTCGACTTTGCCGACATGCTGCTCCTTCAGGGCTTCCTCGCCGACCACGGTGAGGCTGACGGGCACGTCGATGGCCTGCTCCGCGCGGCGGCGGGCGCCGACGGTGATGGCCTCCAGCATGATCGGAGCTTCCTGGGCCTGCGTCTCGGCAAGCTGGGGGGCGCGCTGTGCGGCCTCGCCGGCCTTCGCCTCCTGCGCGGCGGCCGCACCGGCGGCGAGCCAAACCGTCAGGGACACGGCGGCCGCACCGGACAGCAGCATCGACCGGACGGCGGCGGGCTCCTTGGAAGACGCGCCACCGACGGACAGCGGTTCGGCAAACAGATGACTGGGCGACCGCGCGGCCAGTCGCGCCCGGCTTTCAAACGGCATTCAAATCTCCAGGGTCTTAAAATGCGGCGGCGGGCCTGACGGCACGGGCATGCCACGGTCGCGAGCACCGCCGACGATGGGCACCGGGTGGCGGAAACTGCGGGAAAACCATAGTGGATCCGCAGACGGCGCCGCCACAGGCCGGGCTTATGCCCGAGGCCAGAATGCTTATGCGGGAGGACAGAGCTGCTGGCCGCAGCCACGGCCGGGCGAGCGCCCGAAATGCTTCTGGAAGGCGGTCGAGAAGTTGCTGGCGTGGCGGTAGCCGGTGAAATGCGCGGCCTGCGTCACCGTCCAGCCGCCACTCTCCAACCCGGCCCGCGCACGTTCCATCCGAAGATCGTGCAGGAAGGCGAAAACAGTCTGGCCATAGACCGCGCGGAACTTGGTCTTCAGGCCCGACACGCTGACTCCGGCCTCGCGCGCCAGCGCGACGAGGCTGTGGTCGCCCTCCGGCTCGGCCATCAGCCGGTCGCGGACCCGCGCCATCTTCGCTGCGTCGGAGCTAGGTCCGCGCCCGCTCGCCGCCGCGGGAGCCACCGCCGCCGACACTGACCGTGGTGTGTCCAGTTCCAGCTTCTGGATGGCGCGGGCGACGGTCTCCAACACCCGGCTCTCCAGCAGCAGGCAACCGGCCGTCCCGCACAGGGTCGGGTCGAAGAGCTGCCCGCACAGGAAATTGAGCTGCGGGCAGGTTCCTAGCGAAAGCATGCCGCTCTCGCGGGTGCGGGCGTCGACGAATGCAGCCAGCCTCTCGTCGGCGATCAGATCGGAGCGCAACTGGATCAGCACCGACTTGCTGCGCTGTCCCCGGCAATAGCGGCCGGTGGTGCCGACCGTGTCGGAGAAGCTGAACAGCGCTGCCTCTCCCGGCTTCAAGGCGATCCGCGACCGGCCGTTGCCCGGATCGAACTCCGACGACTGCCCCTCCAGGGCCATCACGAAGCTGAGAGAGCGCGGGAAGAGGGCGGAATGCTCGCTGTCGCGCAGCGCGGTGAATTGGGCGGTGCTGAGGTTTATTCCCGATTTCAGAGCCGATGCCCCCAGCATTCCTGCGAACAGCGGCCTCTCTTCCCCGCATGCGGCGGCCGGAGCCGCCTGCAGCAGGGAGTAGCCGCAGAACAACATCGATGCCTTGCGGAAATCCTGGGTGGACACTGCGGCGCGGTGCGCCGATGCCTGAAGGGAAGAGCCGGTCATGCCATCACCCGAATGCCAATCGTCAGGAACGGATTCAGAAAGGCCCGCCCCCGAAGGGTCGGGCATGCTGGCTGACCGCGCCCGGATTGACCGGGACCGAAGGCTCTTGCTCGCACCTGCCGCAATCTTAAGCCGAGTTTCAGCGTCAGGCAAGATACAGGACTAAATAAGTCCTATTTCAGAGTTCCGCTCCGTGTCGATGGTTCGCCCTTCCCCGGCGAAGGGTGACGGCTCATCTCCTCCCCTGACGATCCTCCTCTTCCTGACCGCAGCGCCGCAGCCCCGTCAAGCAGCATGGCGAGCTTGCGGCCCCACCAGCGTTTCGGCGTGCCGCGCACCACCCCCATCATCGCCTGGACCGGACCGGCGATGTCGGGATCCTCGGCCGCGGCGCGCATCCAGGCCTGCTGGACCTTTTCGGCCATGGTCACGCCTTCCGCGGCCGTTCCCTGGGCTCCGCTGCGGCCAAGCGCCTGCCAGCCGGAAAAGGCGTCGGCGGTCATATCGGTCACGCTGTCGAGAACCAGCACCGCATCCTCCAGCGCGAATCCCATCTCCTGCAGCCGCCGCACTGCTTCGGCGAAGGCGCGGATGCCGGAGACCGGCGTGTCGCCCAGCGTGCGATGGACGTCGGCAAGGCCGGGATGGCGCTCGTAGAGATCCCACAGCGATTCGGCCAGCCGTTCCAGGTAGACACGCCAATCGCCGGTGTCGGTCCGCCAGTCGAGTTGCGCGATGGCGAGATCGGCGGCGGCGAGCAGGATGTCGTCACGCCCCTTCGCATGGCGGTAGAGCGAGGAATGGTCCACACCGAGCCGTGCCGCGATGCCCGCCAGCGTCACCTCGGCCAGCCCGATCTCCAGCGCGGCGGCGGCGATGGCCTCGCGCGAGATCCGCGCCGGCCGGCCCGGGCGGGTCTCCGCCGGTTTGTGCCCCGTCATGCCGTTTCTCCCACGCTATCCTCCCTGGCGATCCTCCAGCCGGCAGCGCGCGTCCGGTGGCTCCACAGCTGGGCATAGAGGCCGCCGGCCTCCAGCAGAGAATCGTGGCGGCCGCGCTCGACGATGGCGCCGCGGTCCAGCACCAGGATCTGGTCGGCGGCGCGGATGGTCGACAGCTTGTGCGCCACCACGATCAGCGTCTTGTCGGCGACCAGCCGGGCCAGCGCCGCCTGGATGGCCCGCTCGTTGGTCGGGTCGATGGCGGCGGTGGCCTCGTCGAGCAGCACGATGGGGGCGTCCTTCAGGATGGCGCGGGCAATGGAGACGCGCTGGCGCTCCCCGCCGGACAGGGTGGCCCCGCCTTCGCCGACGCGGGTGGCGTATCCGTCGGGAAGCGCCTGGATGAAGTCGTGGGCCTGGGCGGCGCGAGCCGCCGCCTCCACCGCCGCAAGGTCGGCGCCGGGGCGCCCGAAGGCGATGTTGTCGAAGATCGTCCCGGCGAACAGGGTGACGTCCTGGAAAACCACGGTGATCAGCGCGTTCAGCCGCTCCTCGCTCATCTTGCGCAGGTCGGTGCCGCCGATGGTGATGGCGCCGCCGGCCACATCCCAGAACCGCGGCAGCAGGTTGAGGATCGTGCTCTTGCCCGAGCCGGACGGCCCGACGATGGCCGTCATCGAACGTTCGGGCACCGTGAAGGACACGTCGCGCAGCACCGGCTTGCCCGGCGCGTATCCGAAGCCGACCCGGTCGAAGCGCACGGCGAAGCCGAAGGGTGCATGGGGCGCCGCCAGTACGGGAAGCGGCTGCGCCGACATGATCCGGTCCATCCGGGTCAGCGACGCATCGGCGATGCGGGTCGATTCCATGACCCCGATCAACGCCAGCAGCGGCGCATACATGGAGAACAGCAGCACCAGCGTGGTGATCAGCGTTCCCACCGGCAGCTCCCCGGCGAAATGGCGCTGGCCGGCGACCCAGATGGTCAGCGGCGCACCCAGCATGACGATGACGGCGATGGCGACGACGGGAACGATCAGCGTCACCACCATGCGGACCGAGATGTCGCGCAGGTCCTCAAGCGCGGCGCGGAAGCTCTCCTGCCCGCTGGCGATCCGGTTGAAGGCGCGGATCACGGCGATGCCCTGGACGAACTCGATCATCCGCCCGCCGGCCTCCGCCTGGGCGTCCTGGCGGCGGATGCCGAGCAGCGAAAGCCTGCGGCTCGACCACAGGAAGACCGGCACCGCCGCGGCGACGGAGGAGGCGGTGGCCAGCGCCACCACCCAGTCGCGCAGCAGCAGGACGAGGAAGACCACCAGCGGCAGCCCGAGCGCCTGGGCGATGCGCGGCAAAGCGTCGGCGAAGAAGACCTCGACCATCTGCATGTCGGTGGTGAGCACCGTCACCGTGTCGCCCTTGTGGCGCGCCAGATGGAAGCCCATCGGCAGCCGGCGCAGATGGTCGAGCATCGACAGCCGCAGCTGGCCGGCAAGCTCGTAGCTGGCGATCCACACCTCGCAGGTCGAGAGATAGGCGAAGAGAAGCTGGCCGAGCAGTGAAACCGCCATCAGCCCGGTCGCCTGCCACGCCCATCCGGCCGTCATCGGCCGCCCGTCGGCCAGCCCGGCAACCACCCAGACCACCACCCCGAAGGACAGGCCGAGCGCCATCGACTGCAGGAAACGGAAAACGATTCCACGCGCGACCTTGCCGCGCAACGGGCCGGCGATGCCCCAGACCCGCCGCAGGCTCGCCAGGTCGGAGCGGGGCGCAGCGCCGCAATCGTGGTCATGGTCGTGATCATGGCGATGGGAATGCGCAATGATGGTCATTCGGCGGCATCCACGCAGGCGTTGAGGGCACAGGGGCGTCGGTCGGGGCGCAGGGCCAGTGCCTGCGCCTCGGTGTAGTCGGCCCAGAGACGGGCGTACAGCCCGTTGCGGGCCAGCAACTCCTCCTGCCGGCCGGACTCGACGATGCGGCCGCGGTCGAGCACGAGGATTTGGTCGGCGTCGGCGATGGTGTTCAGCCGGTGGGCGACGACGAGCAGCGTCCTGCCGCGCGCCAGCGCCCCGATGGCCTCCTGGATCGCCGCTTCGCTGTCGGGGTCGGCGAAGGCGGTCGCCTCGTCCAGCACGATCACCGGCGCGTCTTTCAGGATGGCGCGGGCGATGGCGATGCGCTGGCGCTCGCCGCCGGACAGCTGCACGCCGCCCCGCCCGCCCAACCGCGTCGCATAGCCGTCGGGCAGCGCCGCGATGAAGCCGTCGGCGCGGGCGGCGCGGGCGGCGGCGCGCACCTGCTCGTCGGTGGCGCGGGCATCTCCGAACCGGATGTTCTCGGCGATGGTGCCGGAGAACAGCAGGCTGTCCTGGAAGACGAAGGCGATCTCCTCCATCAGCTGGTCGAGGCCGATGTCGCGCACGTCCACCCCGCCCAGCGTGACGCGGCCGGCCCGCACATCGTGGAAACGCGGGACCAGCGCCGCGAGGCTGCTCTTGCCCGAGCCCGACGGGCCGACCAGCGCCGTCACCGTCCCGGTCCGCGCCGTGGCGTCGATGCCGTGCAGCACCTCCGGCCCGTCCTCGTAACCGAAGCGCACGCCCTCGAAGACGATGTCGCGGTTGGGCAGCTCGATGCGCCGCCCGCTGTCGGGCTGCGGCGGGGCCGCCAGCGCGTCGGCCACCGCCATCGACGCGATGGAAACCTGGGCGAGCTGCTGGAACAATCCGAACAGCTTCAGCAGAGGCTGGCTGTAGGTGGCGCCGAGGATGACGAACAGCAACAGCGTCGGCAGATCGATGGCATTGGCCGCCAGCAACCACAGCCCGACCGGCAGGATGACGACGATGTTGGAAAGCACCAGTGCGGAGAAGCCGCTGCCCAGAGGGATGTAGGCGCGCCCCATCGCCGTCTCCACGTTCGTGTAGGCGCGCACCGCGTCGGCGGTCCCGGCGAAGCTCTCGCCGCTGCGGTTGAAGATCTTCACCACCGGCATGCCGGCGAGATACTCGACGATGGC
Organism: Azospirillum humicireducens; assembly: GCF_001639105.2. NCBI lineage: Bacteria > Pseudomonadati > Pseudomonadota > Alphaproteobacteria > Rhodospirillales > Azospirillaceae > Azospirillum > Azospirillum humicireducens. Next base: position 68,482 of record NZ_CP028904.1, on the reverse strand, counting down.
CCCATTCATCCGCTCCCCCGCCCGCTGATAGTCGGCGACGAAGCGGCCGGTCCGCGTCATCGCCCGCGCCATCAGTATGAAAGAGACCGGCGTGAGCAGGACGGAGGCCAGCGCCATCCGCCAGTCCACCGCGAACAGCCAGAGCGAGACCGCCAGCCAGGTCGCGACCGCGCTCGTCCCCTCAGGAATGCCGTGGGCGACGATCAGCTCCAGCTTCTCCGGTTCGTCGATCACCAGAGCCTTGGCGCCGCCGCTCCGCCGCCCGGCGAACCAGCCGAGCGGCAACCGGGCGAGGTGGCGGGCCAGCGCCATGCGCAGATCATGGATGACCTGGAAGGCAACGATGTGCGACTGGGCCAGCGCCGCCGTCAGCGCCGCGTAACCGGCGAGGATCGCCGCCAGCGCCAGCACCGCCTGCTGGGCGAACAGAGCCTGCGTTGCCGTTCCGTCAATCACCGCGACGGTCAGCCGCCATACCACCCAGACCGGCACCAGTTCGCACAGCACCGACAGGGTGGCGAGCAGCACCGCCACGATCAGCCGCAGCCGCACCCCCGCCGCGTGGCGAAGCAGCAGCCGGAAGCTGGCGAGATAATCGGGACGGCGTTCCGCCCCGGCCTGTTTCACCGCAGCGGGACACTCCGCCGCGTCCGACATCCGATCCATCCGTTCATCCGGTTGTGGGGGTTTCAGCATGCGCACCGTCGGTCCGGCTCCCGCCCCAACCGGGCATCCACCATCGTCGGACCTGCGCGAACAAGCCGCCCCGTCATCCACCGTCATGCTCCTGACGGAAGCGGCCATCGGCGGCACTTGGCGACGGGCAGCCGTTGCCTTCGCATGAAAGCCTAGCAGCGGCTCCCATCATTTGCAACATCGTGTTTCTAAACCTTTGGTTATCATTTCCTCGCAACACCTCTCGTTATGATGCGGAGGGCGGCGGCTCCACAAGGGCGACGGAGGACGGACGGGCAAACTCCCGCTGCGGGCAAAGATGCTCCGGTGCGGAGCGGTCCGCGGATGCGCCTCCGGTGTCTAACGCTAGCCGATTCTCCTTCCCCAGCTCCCGGCCGCTCAGAGCGCCGGTCGATGCCGACCTTCGGGAAACGCCATGCCACACCAGGACTCCATCGCCGTCACCGGCCTGACCGGACGCTTCCCAGGCGCGCCGGACGTCGAGACCTTCTGGGACAATCTGCTGCGCGGGGTGGAGTCGGTCGGGCCGCTGACCCCGGAGGACATGGCGGCGGAGGGCATCGACCCGGCGGTCGCGGCGCAGCCCGGCTACGTCAACGCCGGCACCCGCGTGGCGGATGCGGACCGTTTCGATCTGGCCTATTTCGGATATTCGCCGCGCGAGGCGGAGCTGATGGACCCGCAGCACCGCCTGTTCCTGGAGGAGTGCCGCCGGCTTCTCGACAGCGCCAACCTGACCGGCCGGCCGTTGCGCATCGGCGCCTTCGCCGGTTGCCGGCAAAGCACCTACCAGTCGCTTCTGCCCCCCATCGCGCCGGAGCGCATCACCCAGCCCGAGAGCTTCCAGCAGCTCATGGGCAACGACAAGGACTATCTGGTCACCCGCGCCGCCTACAAGCTGGACCTGACCGGGCCGGCGATGACGGTGCAGACCGCCTGCTCCAGCTCGCTGGTGGCCGTCCACATGGCCTGCGAGAGCCTGATGCGCGGAGAATGCGATGCGGCGCTGGCCGGCGGCGTGGCGATCTCCTTTCCGCAGGGCATCGGCTATCTCGCCCAGCCCGGCATGATCTTTTCCCAGGACGGCCACTGCCGCCCCTTCGGCGCCGCCGGAACCGGAATCGTCGCCGGCAACGGCGTCGGGCTGGTGGCGCTGCGCCGGCTGGCGGACGCGATCGCCGACGGCGATGTCATCCACGCCGTCATCCGCGGATCGGCGGTGGCCAATGACGGCCGCCAGAAGCTGGGCTACACCGCGCCGGGCAAGGCCGGACAGCAGCGCGCCATCCTTGCCGCCCTGGAGCGAAGCGGCGTCGAGCCCGCCGCCATCGGGCTGCTGGAGGCGCACGGCACCGGCACTCCGCTGGGCGACCCGATCGAGGTCCAGGCCATCGCCGAGATCTACGGACGGCAAGGGGTGCCATCGGGCAACTGCGCCATCGGCTCGGTCAAGGGCAATCTCGGCCATCTCGACACCGCCGCCGGGATCGCGAGCCTGATCAAGGCGGTGATGGCGGTGAAGACCGGCGCCATGCCGGCCACCCTCCATGGCGAACCGGCCAACCCGCACATCGACTTCGCCGCCGGTCCCTTCCGGCTGCTGACGGAGACCGCCGCTTGGCCCGAGCGGTTCGAGCGGCGCGTCGCCGCGGTCAGTTCCTTCGGCATCGGCGGCACCAACGCCCATGTGATCGTCGAGCAGCCGCCGTCCTCCGCCCCGCAGCGCGACGAGCCGCCCGCCCGTCATGTCCTGGTCTGCGCCAACCACGATCCGGCCAATCTGGCGGCCCAGGCGGCGGCGCTGGCCGAGCGGTTGAGCGACGACGGCCTCGCCGCCCAATGCGCCACCGCGGCGCTGCGGCGCGAGCATGGGCGCCACCGCCTCGCCGTCACCGGCAGCGGGGCGGGCGAACTGGCGCGGGCGCTGCGCGGCGCAATCCCCTCGACCGTGCGCGAAGCCGGCCGCACTGCCTGGATGTTCAGCGGCCAGGGTAGCCAGGTCTCCGGCATGGGCGCCGACGCCTACCGGAACAGCGCGGTCTTCCGCGCAGCACTGGACCGCTGCCTCACCGGATTCGCAGAGGCGGGGATCCCCGATCTCGGACGTGCGATGTTCGACCCGGAGCACGCGGCGGATCTCGACCGCACGCTCTACACCCAGCCGGCGCTGTTCGCCTGGCAGCACGCCACCGCCACCCTGCTGGCCCATTGGGGCCTGTTGCCCAACCTCGTCTTCGGCCACTCCATCGGCGAGTTCGCCGCCGCGGTCGCCGCCGGCCATCTCGACCTGTCCCGTGCCATCCCGCTGGTGGCCCAACGCGCCCTGCTGATGGAGCACAGGACCGCACCCGGCGCCATGATCGCCGTGCCGATGCCCGAGGAGCGGCTGCACGCCTTGCTGGCCGGACATCCGCGCGTCGCCATCGCCGCCGTCAACGGGCCGGAACGCTGCACCCTGAGCGCTGCCGTTGCCGACCTGGAGCCCGTCAAGGAGACACTGGCCGACCTCGGCATTCCCTTCCGTACCCTGCCGGTGAACCGCGCCTTCCATTCGCCGACCATGGACGCCATCGAAGGTCCTCTGCGCGCGGCCTGCCCGGAGCCGCTGCCGGGTGACTCGCATTGCCGGATGCTGTCCAGCCTGACCGCGGACCTGCTGGTCCCCGGCCAGCCCGATGCCGACTATTGGGTCGCCCAGGCGCGCCAGCCGGTGCGTTTCCATGCTCTCGGCCGACGGCTGGCCGGGCTGGGGATCGACCGGGTGATCGAAATCGGCCCTGACGGCACCTTCGGACGGCTGCTGCGCGGCATCGGCGTCCTGCCGCCCTCCTGCGACATTCTGCACGAGCGCGAGACCACTCTGGCCGATCGGGTGGCCCAGCTCTACCGCGCCGGCTACGACGCTCCGCTGGCGGACCATTACGGCAGCTTCCAGGGACCTTGGGCCGACCTGCCGCCGCTCCGCCTCACCCCGACCCGCTGCTGGCCGGCGAGGCCTGCTGCCCGACCAGCCCCCGGCCCGGCGGCGGTTCCCGAAGAGGCTGTGCCGGAGCCTTACGACGGCCCGGCGATCCAGCTCTGGAGCTGGCGCTGGCAGGAGCTTGCCAAGCTCTACCAGCAGCGGGTCGGCCGCGCCGCCGCCTCCGAATCCTGGCTGGTGCTGGGCGACGGTACCTTCGCGGCGGCCCTGGCGGCAGCGGCGCGGCAGGCGGGCCACCGCGTGACACACGAAGCCGATGGCATCGCCGGCAAGATCGCCAACGGGATCTTCGACCAGATCGTCGACGCCCGGCCGCTGTCGCTTCCCGCCGATTTCGGCATGGAGGCGCTGTGCGAGGCGGTCGACCGCAGCGTCGGCTGGCTGCGCCATGCCCGGGTGCACAGGCGCTGCCGCATTGCCCTGCTGGTCAGCGGCGCGTCCGACCTTGCCAGCGGCCAGCCGGCCAGCCCGCTCTGGCCGGTGATGACACTGTGGCGCTGCCTGCGCAACGAGCATCCGGAACTGGCCCTCGGCTGCCTGGACGTCGGGGAGGACTGCGACCCCGCCGCCCTGCTCGATCCGCTCGCCGACCTGCACGCGCTGGGGGCGGCGCTGCTGATGCGCGGCGGCAGGCTGTACGAGCCGGTGGTCGACTCGATCCCGGCCCGCCAGGACAGCGACCCCATGCCCTGGCCCGGCGTCACGCTTCTGGCCGGCTTCGGCGCGGTCGGCCGGGCGCTGGCACAGTGGCTGTCGCAGCAGGGCTGTCGCGACCTCGCACTCGTCCTGCACCGCGCCCCCGACGATGCCCAGGCAACCTGCATCGCCGCGCTGGAGGCCGGCGGCACCCGTGTCCACCGCCTCGACGCCGACCTGCGCGACGCCGACGCCCTGCGCACGGCGCTGGAAAAATTGGAACAGCCGGTGCGCCGGGTGTTCCACACCGCGCACGCCGGCCTCAGCACGCTGTTGCGCGACCAGGACGCCGCGACCTTCGCCCGCACGGCGGAGGTGAAGGTCGCCGGGAGCCTCGTGCTGTACGAGGCGCTGCGCGGCCAGCCGCTCGACCTGTTCTGCCTGTTCAGTTCGGCGGCGGCGCTGCTGGCGATGCCGGGTGCTGCCTACAACACCGCCAACGCCTGGCAGGACGCCTTCGCCGCCCATCTGCGGGCGCAGGGCGTGCCGGCCCTGTCGGTCGCCTGGGGCCAGCTGGCGACGATCCGCGACGGCGCCGCCAAGCTGGAGCGGCTGGAGAAGTCCAGCCTGAAGCCGATCCCGGCCGATGCCGGCTTCGCAGTGCTCAACGCCCTGCTGAAGCAGACGCTGTGGGGGGAGGGAACCTGCGGCCGCATGCCCATCGCCGTCGATCCGCAGGCGCTGGCGGCGGCGGTCGGCGGTTTGCCGGCGACACGCAGCGCGCTGCGCCCGCTGCTGGCCGAACAGCTCGCGGCGTTGCGCCAGTCCGGCGAAGACATCGACCTGTCGCTTTCCGGCCTGCCGCCGGAGGAGCAGGAGGCGAAGCTCGCCGCCTATCTGCGCCGCGTCATCGGCGAGCGGCTGAAGTTCGCCAGCGACGCGCTCGACCCGGACCGTCCGCTCACCGAGCAGGGCGTCGATTCCCTGATCTTCCTGGAGCTGACGCACCTCATCAACCAGCGGTTCGACCTGCAGCTGCCGCCGACGGTCGGCTACGAACACCGGACGGTTTCGGCGCTGGCCGCCCACATCCGCGGCCTGATCGGCCGTGACGACATCGACTTCTCCCGCCCTCTCGGCCAGGGGCAGCTCGTCGTCACCCCGCGGCCGGAGGAGCGCCACGACCCCTTCCCGCTGACCGACCTGCAGCAGGCCTTCTGGCTCGGCCGGCAGCGCGGCATGACACTGGGCAGCGTCTCCTGCCACGAATACATCGAACTGGAGCTCGAGGATCTCGATGTCGGCCGGCTGGAGCGCGCCTGGAACCGGCTGATCGCCCGCCACGAGATGATGCGCTGCGTCGTCACTCCCTTCGGTCAGCAGCGAATCCTGGAGACGGTCGGGCCCTACCGCGTCGTCGAACGCGACCTGCGCGGCCTTCCCGACGCCGAGCGCGACGCCGCATTGGCCGGGATCCGTGAACGGATGTCCTATCAGGTCTTCGACCCGCAGCGCTGGCCGCTGTTCGAGCTGACGGTCAGCCGCCTGCCGGGCGGCATCGCGCGCGTCCATCTCGACATGGATCTGCTGGTCTTCGACATCCAGAGCTTCCGCGTCGTCTTCGGCGAACTGGCCCGCCTGCTGGACGATCCCGAGGCCGAGCTGCCGCCCCTGACCCTGTCCTTCCGCGACTATGCGCTGGCGGAACGGGCGCAGGAGGGGACGCCGGGCTGGCAGGCGGCGCGCGCCCATTGGCTGGAGCGGCTCGACCGCATTCCGCCCGCCCCCGACCTGCCGTTGCGCCGGGCACCCGGCGGCATCGAGCGGCCGACCTTCCGCACGCTGGACCACCGGCTGCCGGCGGCCCTCTGGCAGCGCTTCCAGACACGGGCCGCCGGGCTGGGCCTGACCGCCAGCGGCGCGCTGCTGACCGCCTTCACGCAACTGCTCGCCACCTACAGCCGGTCACCGGACTTCACGCTGAACATCACCTACTTCAACCGCCGGAACGTTCACCCGCAGGTGATGGACATCTGCGGCGACTTCACCTCGCTGATGCTGCTTCCGGTCTCGGCGGCGGAGGGGGACCTGTTCCTGCCGGCGGCGCGGCGCACCCAGGACGATCTGTGGCAGGCGCTGAGTCACCGCGACTTCAACGGCATCCGGGTGATGCGCGAACTCGGCCGTCACCGAGGCGGCGAGGCGGCGACGGGCGCGGCCGGCATCGACATGCCGGTGGTCTTCACCAGCATGATCGGCATGGATTTCGACGATCCGTCGCGCGCCGATTGGGAACTCACCAAACGGCAGGTCTACCAGATCAACCAGACGCCGCAGGTCTGGCTCGATTATCAGGCGACCGAATATGGCGGCGCGCTGGTGACGCGCTGGTTCATCGCCGACGATCTGTTCGACCCGGAGCTGATCGACGGCATGTTCGCCGCCTACACCGCCTTCCTCACCCGCCTGTCCGAGGAGGAGGCGCTGTGGGAGGCCCCGGTTCCCGATCTGCGCACCGACGCCGACAAGGCGGTCGCCGCCGCCCTGTCGGTGCCGGGCGAGCCGCCCACGGACGACCGCATGCCCGACCTGCTGCGCGCCCGCGCGGAACGGACGCCCGATGCGGTGGCGGTCATCGGCCCGCAGGGCGGCTGGAGCTACGGCGTCCTGCAGCGCCGGGTCGACCGGCTGGCCGGGCATCTGCTGGCTCTGGGGGTGCCGGCCTCGCAGCCGGTCGCGGTGGCGATGGCCAAGCAGCCCGACGCGGTGCTGGCCGCCCTGGCGATCCAGGCGGCGGGGGCCTGCTATGCCCCGCTCGACGCCGAGCAGGGCAGCGAGCGGCTCGCCGCCATCCTGCACGGCCTCCAGCCCTTCGCCATCCTGACCGCCGGCCCGACGCCGGAGCTGCCCGAGGATTTGCCCGAGAGCATTCTGCGCATCGACGTCTCCGCGCTGTCCCTCGATGGAGAGGACGGCGACGAGCCGGCCGCCCCGCCGCCGCGGCGCCAGGACGCGGGCGATCCCGCCTACATCATCCACACCTCCGGCACCACCGGCCAGCCGAAGGGGGCCGTGCTGGATCACCGCGCACCCATCAACACGCTGCGCGCACTGAACCGGCGGCTCGATGCCGGACCGGACGACCGGACGCTGTCGCTCTGCGCCTTCCACCACGACATGTCGGTCTACGACGTCTTCGGCATGCTGGCCTGCGGCGGCGCCGTGATCCTGCCGGACCGCGAGCGGAGCAAGGACGCGCTGCATTGGCTGGAGCTGATGCAACGCCACGCCCCGACCATCCTCAACGCCGTTCCCGCCTTCATCGCCATGCTGCTCGATGCACAGGCGCTGACCGGCGCCGAACTGCCTGCCCCGCGCCACGTCATGATGGGCGGCGACTGGATCGCACCGGACCTCGTGCGCCGCCTCAATGCCCTTTGGCCGGATTGCCGGATCCACAGCATCGGCGGCCCGACCGAAACCGCCATCGTCTCGGCCCACCATCCCATCGGCGCGCTCGACCCAGAGGGGACGACGATTCCCTACGGCCGCCCCCTGGAGAACCAGACCTGCCATCTGCTGAACCGGATCGGTCAGGACTGCCCGGTCGGCGTGGCCGGGGAGATCTGCACCGGCGGTCTGGCCCTGTCGCTCGGCTACTGGCGCGACGAGGCCCGGACGGCCGAGCGCTACCGCCCGCATCCGCGCAGCGGCGAGCGGCTGTTCCACACCGGCGACCTCGGCCGTCTCGGCCGTGACGGGGTGCTGGAGATCCTCGGGCGCATCGACAGCCAGATCAAGCTGAACGGCACCCGCATCGAACCCGGCGAGATCGAGGCGGCATTGGCCGACCACCCGGACGTGGCGCAAGCCGCCGTGCTGGTGGGTGGCGCCCCGCGCCCGCAGCTCCACGCCTTCTTCACCGTGAGGCGCGACGCCACGCCTCCAACCGGCGCCGCCCTGCCCGACAGGGATTGGCGACAGGGGCTGGACCGCGGCCACCGCGCCTGCGACCGGCTGCCCGAGGGCTTTGACCTCGACCGCTACCGGCAGCATTTCGCCGACATGGAGCAGCTGAGCACCTGGGTGATGCTGGACACGCTGCGCGGGGCCGGTTTCTTCCGGGAGGCGGGCGACACCGCGGCATCGGACGACCTCCACGCCGCGCTCGGCGTCGCTCCGCTCTACGGCAAACTGTTCCAGAGCTGGCTGCGCGTGCTGTGCGAGGACGGAATCCTGACCGAAATGGGCGACGGACGTTATGCCGCGACGCCCCTCATAGCCGGAGCGGATTGCCCGACCGGCGGACGCGCCGCCCTGCATGCGCGGATCGCCCGCCGGGCGGCGGCCGGCGCGCCCTACGAGCGCCGCATATGGTCGCTCTACGAGCGCTGCATCGCCCGGCCGGCCGATCTGCTGAACGGCACGTTGAACCCGCTGGAGCTGATGTTCGAGGGCGGACGTACCGACTTCGCCGAAAGCTGGTATCGCGAGAATCCGATCTCGGCCCATTTCAACGCCATCGCCGGAGAGGCCGCGCGCGGGCTGCTCGAGGCACGCCAGGACGCCGGTCCGCTCCGCATCCTGGAGTTCGGCGCCGGCATCGGCAGCGTCACCCACGCCATCCTGAAGGCCGTTCCCACCCCCGACTTCACCTACGACTTCACGGACCTGTCGCGCTATTTCCTCGACAACGCCCGCAATGCCTTCGCCGCGTGGCCGCAGATGAGGTTCGGCCTCTACGACATCAACGAGGATCCGGTCCTCCAGGGCCTCGACCCCGGCTCCTACGACCTGATCGTCGGCTCCAACGTGCTGCATGACGCCATGGACGTGAACCGCAGCAGCCGGCTGCTGCGGTCGCTGCTGAAGCCGGGCGGCCATCTGCTTCTGGTCGAAGGAACACTGAATCCCCGCTTCCAGCTGGTCAGCCTCGGCTTCGTCGAAGGGCTCAGCCATTACGAGGACGAGCGGCTGGAAAGCTGCCTGCCGATGCTGGACGCCCAGCGCTGGCAGGCGGTGCTGGGTGCCGCCGGCTTCGCCCGGCAGGCGGCCATTCCGCAGGCGGGAAGCCCGGCCGAGGCGATGAACTACCATGTCGTGCTGGCGCGCAACGGCGACGGCGCGGCGGTGCTCGATCCGCAAAGCCTCGACGGCTGGCTGCGCGGACGGCTGCCGGACGCGATGGTTCCGCAGCGCTGGCACCAGCTTTCCCGCCTGCCTCTGACCGTCAACGGCAAGATCGACCGGGCGCGCCTCCAGTCCGTCCTCGCCGACCGGCCGCCACCGGCCCAGCCGGAGGGCGAGGCGCTGGAGGGCGACACCCAGCAGCGCCTCGCCGCCCTGTGGACGGAGGTGCTGGACCAGCCCGTGACCACGGCCGGCGCGAACTTCTTCGCACTGGGCGGAGATTCCCTGCTGATGACGCGGCTTGCCAGCCGCATCCGGCACGGCTTCGGGACGGCGCCCGACCTGGCGACTCTGCTGCGCCTTCCGGTCCTGAAGGATCAGGCGGCGCAGCTCGCCACCCTGCTGATCGCCGCCCCCGCAGAGGGCAGCGATCAGGATGACGCCTTCGAGAGCGGGGTGATCTGATGCGCCCGGACGAAGTCCAGACGGACGACACCCTCGCCACACTCGCCCAGGTGAAGGAGCGGCTGCGGCGTGATGGCATCCGGCTTTCGGCTGCGCAGGGCCGGCTCGGCTACCATGCCCCGCCGGGCGCCATGACCGAAGCGGTCCGCGCCGGCATTGCCCGCCACCGCGACGCCTTGCTGGCCGAACTGTCGGGACTGTCGCGCGGCAGCGACAAGCCAGCCCTGCAGCCTCAGCCCGACCGCCGCTTCGAACCCTTCCCGATGACCGATTTGCAGGCGGCATATTGGGTGGGCGAGCATGGCGGCTACGCCCAGTCGGCGATCCCCTGCTTCTTCCATCACGTCCGCTTTCACGCGCTCGACCCGGACCGGCTCCAGCAGGCGCTGCACCGCGTCCAGCAGCGGCACGAGGTGCTGCGCAGCCGCTTCCAGCCCGACGGCACGCAGGTCATCGCCCGCCCCGGCGAAGCGCCTTGCACGCTGACCGTCGTCGACCTCAGCTGCGTCACGGCCGAGGAGGCGGAGCGGCGGCTGGCGCATCTCTGCGCCGCCCATCCCGACACCCTGCCGCCGCTCGATTGCGGTCCGCCGCTGGCGGCGACCCTCGTCCGGCTGGAGGGCGGCGACGACCGGCTGCTGCTGGCGATCCGGCTGATCGTGGTGGACGGACCGTCGCTGTCGATGATCTTCCGCGACCTGCTGCGCCACCTGTTCGACGACATCGGGCCGGAGCACCCGCCGGCGCTCGGCTACCGCGACTATGTCCTGGCGCTGCCGCCCCCTTCCGAGGCGAGCCGCCGCTATTGGAACGCGCGGCTCCAAACCCTGCCGCCGCCGCCCGACCTGCCCGTCACCGGGCGCTCCCCCCTGTGGTCGGAGTTCCGACGCCTGTCCGGCCGGCTCGATCCGGAGCGTTGGCAGCGGCTGAAGGCACTGGCCGCCGGGCGCGGCATCACCGCCAATGCGACGATGCTCGCCCTCTATGCGGCGGCGCTGCGGCCCTGGGTGCAGGACCGCCGCTTCACCCTGAACGTGCTGGCCAACCATCGCCCCTTCGAGCATCCCGACCTGCCGGCGCTGGCCGGCAATTGCAGCAACACCACCCTGGTGGAGTGCGACCCGGCGGGCAGCTTCCTGGAGCAGGCCCGGCGGCTGCAGGCGCTGACCGCCGAGCGGCTGGGCCACGCCGACGTCTCCGGCGTCTCGTTGCTGCGCCGGCTGCAGCAGGAGCGCGGCGGGGACCGGCCGGCCATGCCCTTCGTCTTCACCAGCGGAATCAGCGGCACGACCCCGCCCCTCCCGCCCCGGCACACCGACCGTTTCACCCTGGTCGGCAGCCATCTGCGCACGCCGCAGGTCTGGCTGGACCATCAGGTGATCGAGAACCATGAGGGGCTGATCTGCTTCTGGGATCACGTCGCCGGCATCTTCGAGGAGGGTGTCCCCGAAGCGATCGCCGCCCGTCACGAGCGCGCGCTCCACGCCCTGCTCGCCGATCCGGCGGCATGGGACCGGCCCGACCCGGCGCAGGCCGCTCCGGCGGAGCTGCCGCCGCCGGCGCCGGTTCTCGTGGAGGCCGGCGACCGAAACCTCGCGGACGTCTTCATCGCCCAGGCGGCACGCACGCCCGACCGCGAGGCGCTGGCCGCCGCCGACGGCACGCGCCTGACCTACCGGCAGCTCGCCAGCCGGGCCGGCGCGCTGGCGGCCGCGCTGCGCGCCGAAGGCGCGCGTCCCGGCGACCTGATCGCCATCCAATTGGCGAAGGGCACAAGGCAAATCGTCGCCGTCGTCGCGGCGGCGCTGGCCGGGCTGGTCTGGCTGCCGTTGGACGTCCGGCTGCCCCAGCGGCGGCGCGACGCCATCCTCGCCCATAGCGGCTGCCGCCTGATCCTCACGGACAGCCCGGCCGCCCTGCCCGACGGGGTGCGGCGCCTCCCCGCCGATCCCGGCCCGGCCGACGGCACTGTTCCGCACCGGCCGGAGCGGCGGGCGGGCGATCCGGCCTACGTCATCTACACCTCGGGATCGACCGGCCAGCCCAAGGGCGTGGTCATCGCGCATGGGGCCGTGCTCAACACCATCCTCGACCTCAACGCCCGCTTCGGCGTGACGGCCGACGACCGGCTGCTCGCCCTGTCGGCGCTCAGTTTCGACCTCAGCGTCTACGACATCTGGGGCGCGCTGGCCGCAGGCGCCGCCATCGTCGTCCCGGCCGACAGCGAGCATCCCGACCCCGCCGCCATCCTGGCGCTCTGCGCTGCCGAGCGGGTGACGGTGTGGAACTCGGTCCCGGCGCTCCTCGACATGGCGTTCGCCACCGCCGCGCGGCACCCCTGCCCGGACCTCGCCTCCCTGCGCCTGCTGATGCTGAGCGGCGACTGGATACCGCTGCCGCTCGCCCGGCTGGTGCGCGACCGCTACCCGCATATCCGCTTCCACGGGCTGGGCGGCGCCACCGAGGCGTCGATCTGGTCGAACCAGTTCCCGGTCGGGCGCATCGAGCCGGACTGGACCTCCATTCCCTACGGCTTCGCGCTGGGCGGCCAGCAGCTCCACGTTCTCGATGCCGACGGCGCGCCCTGCCCCCCCTGGGTGCGCGGCGAGATCCACATCGAGGGGCGGGGGTTGGCCGAGGGGTATCTGAACGACCCGGAACGCACCGCCGCCGCCTTCATCACCCACCGCAGCGGCCGCCGGCTCTACGCCACCGGCGACCTCGGCCGGCTGCGGGGGGACGGCGCGGTCGAGTTCCTCGGCCGCAAGGATTTCCAGCTCAAGATCCGCGGCCATCGGATCGAGGCCGGCGACGTCGAGAACCATCTGTCGCAGCATCCCGGCATCGCCGAGGTCCAGGTGCTGGCAGTGCCGGACGCGGCTGGGAGGCCGCAGCTCGTCGCCTGCTTCCGCCCGGCCGGACCGGCCGATGCCGGTGCGGAGGCGCAGGAACCGCCCGTCGCCGCCTGGTTGGCGGAACGTCTGCCGCGCTACATGGTCCCCGACCGCTTCCTGGCCGTCGAACAGCTGCCGTTGAGCGCGAATGGCAAGCGCGACCGAAAGGCGCTGACGCGGCTGGCGCAGGAGCGGTTGGCACAGGAACAGCCGAGCGGCCCCGACGGCGCGGCCCTCCCCGCCGGCAGCGCAGGCCTGCCGCCTCTGGCCGAACTGTGGGGCCGGATAACCGGCCACCTGCCGGCTTCGCCCGACGACAATTTCTTCGAGACCGGCGGCAATTCGCTGCTGGCGGTGCATCTCGCCGCCGCCATCCGCGAGCGCTTCGGCGTTCCCCTCGATCTCGCCACGATCTTCCAGGCGCCGACGCTGGGAGCGCTGTGGAAGGCGGTGCTGCGCCAGGGCTCCCAGGCGGAGCACCGCCTTCCGCACCCCGGCCCGAACGTCCATCCCCCCGCGGAGACCCCATGAACTGCCTGCCCTTCCAGGACAAGAAGCCGGACGCCCGCGTCGATCTGTTCTGCCTGCATTACGCCGGCGGCAGCAGCGCGGTGTTCCGCGGCTGGGACGCGCGCTTTCCCGATTGGATCTCCGTCCGGCCGATCGAGCTTCCCGGCCGCGGCGTCCGCATGGCCGAGCCGCTGGAACAGGATCCGGACGCACTGGTCGACCGGCTCTGCGTCGAGCTGGAGCCTCGGCTCCGTCGCCCATGGGCGCTGTTCGGGCACAGTCTGGGGGCGGCGCTCGGCTACCGCATCGCCCGGCGCTTCCAGTCCGGCAACGCTCCGCTGGCCCTCTTTCCCTCTGGCCGCCACAGCCCGGCGGGCATCGTCCCGGTCCGCCGCCGCGCCCATCTCGCCGACGCCGATCTGCTGGCCGAGGTGCGCAGCCTCAACGGCTCGCCGCCCGAGGTGCTGGAGAACCGCGAACTGATGCGCCTGATGCTGCCGATCATCCGCGCCGACTTCCGGCTCAGCGAGGCGGTCTCGTCGCGACCGCTGGCCGATCCGCTGGATTGCCCGGTGCTGGTCTTCGGCGGCGCCGAGGATCCGGAGGTCCCCTGCGACGCTCTGCATCGTTGGAGGGACGTGGCACGCGGTACGTTCGATGTCGCGGTTCTGCCCGGCGATCACTTCTTCCTGCACCAGCCTGCCCAGGCCGACGCCCTCCGCGACCGCATCGTCGCGGCGCTGACCCCGCTCCTGCTTCCCCGCCTGAGCCAAAGGCAACCGGCCTGACCGGCCGTTTCCGAGCGAAAGGAACAACCACGGATGACCAACCCCGTCTGCCAGATCGTCGGCTTCGGCCCCGGCTGCACCAGCTTCCTCATCGCCGCCGACCGCCGGGGCATCCTGCCGGAACTGCTCGCCCGCGGCCTGCTGATCCACGAGCGTGAAGGAAGCGCCGAGGCCCTGCTGCCGGTCGGCGTCAACTACGACATCCCGTCGAACTCCGACGCCTCCGACTTCCTCGACGGCATCGCGCCGGACGGGCTGTTCGGACCGCTGCTCGACGGACCGGCCGGCCGCATGATCCGTATGGCGGGCAACCGGGCGATCTCCCTCCAGCTTGTCGCGCTGCTGGTGGCGGAGGCCCGCCGCCTCACCGTCGAGGCCATGCGGCGCCATCCCAACAGCCGCATCGCCTACGGGGCGACGGTGACGCGGGTCAGCCGGACGGCGGAGGGCTGGCGGCTGCATCTCGCCCAGGGACGCGGCTTCGAAAGTCCCATCGCCGTGCTGGCCGCCGGCAGCGCCCCCCATCTGCCCGACGGTCTGCGCCGCGCCGCCGCCGATGCCGGCGTCCCGCTGCTCCATTCCGACGCGGTGGTACGCCCCTGCGACGTGACCGCCCTGCTGCCCGACGGCGCACGGTCGATCGCCGTGGTCGGCGCCTCGCACAGCGCCTTCTCCGTCCTGCACAAGCTGCTGGAGCTGTATGCCGGCAGCGGCCTGCGGCTGACTCTGCTGCACAGCGGGCCGATCCGCCGCATGCATCGCAGCGCCTCCCTGGCGCGGGCGGCGGGAGAGCGCTTCGATCCTGAATCCGACCTGTGTCCGGCGAGCGGCCGCGTCTTCCGTTTCCAGGGGCTCTATACGCGGTCGCGCGTGCTCTACGAGCAGATCCTCGCCGGCCAGCATCCGATGGTCACGCTGCGCCCCTGCCCCGACGAGGCGGACATCGCCGACGCCCTGCGCGGCATGGATGCCGTGGTCGCCGCCACCGGCTACCGCCCCAACCTGCCGCCGCTGGCCGACGCCCAGGACCGCCCTTTGACCGCCGGCAGGAACGGCAGCGCGGTGATGGTCGGCAGCGACGGGCAATTGCGCACGGCGGACGGCGACGCGCTGCCCGGCCTGCTCGGAATCGGGCTCGGCTTCGGGCGCGACGGCTCGGGCATCGGCGAGCCCTCCTACCGGGGAGCGCCGGTGGGCATCAACATCTTCCAGGGACCGGACGGCGACGCGCTGTGCGCGCGGGCGGCGTCGGTCCTTCAACACGCGGCTGGAGCATGTCTTGAAAAAGAATATCTTTAAGGAGTGGGCCGGGCGCTTCCGCAGCGAAGCGACCGGCGTCTCGGCCAAGACGGAATGGGCCGACCAGCTCACGCGGTCGCGCAATGCCGGCCCGCGCATGGAGAACCAGACCAGTCTCGACCCGCGCTCGCACGGGGCGGGGACGCTGGCCGTCCATGCCGGCACCTACAACGATCCCATCACCGGGGCGGTCGGCACCCCGGTCTTCGCCAGCACGACCTTCCTGTTCCAGCCGGAAAGCTACGAAGCCTTCGACCAGGGCATGATCCGGGACTACCCGATCTACAGCCGCTACGGCAATCCAAGCCAGTGGGCGGTGCAGGAGAAGATCGCGGCGCTGGAGCATGCGGAAAGCGCCATCGTCTTCTCCTCCGGCATGGCGGCGATCAGCGCGACCCTGCTGGCGCTGACCAACCGCGGCGGCCACATCGTCACCGCCCGCGACATCTACGGCGGCAGCTACAACCTGATGCGCGAGGACATGCACCAGTTCGGGCGCAGCGTCAGCTTCGTCGACCCGACCGACGCCGCGGGCATCGAGGCGGCGATCCAGGAGAACACCGAACTGCTGTTCTTCGAGACGCTGACCAACCCACTGCTGAAGCTGGCCCCGGTGCGCGAGCTGGGGGAGATGGCGGCGCGGCACAACCTGTTCCTGGTGCTCGACAACACCTTCCTGTCGCCCTGCTGCCTGACCCCCATCGACCACGGCGCCCACGTCGTCATCCACAGCGGCACCAAGTATCTGAACGGCCACAGCGACCTCGTCGCCGGTTGCGCCGCCGGCAGCCGCAAATACATGGACATGGTCTGGGGGCAGATGCTGAAGCTGGGCGGCAGCCTGAACCCGCAGGACTGCTCGCTGCTGGAACGCAGCATGAAGACACTGTCGCTGCGCATGAAGGCGCATTGCGAGGGCGCACGGGAACTGGCGCACTGGCTGGCGGCCCACCCGGCCATCGCCCGCGTCCACCACCCCGACCTGCCCGGCTATCCGTATCCCTGGGCGGCGGATCTGCTGGTCAAGGGTGCCGGCGGGATGGTGTCGTTCGAGATGAAGGGCGGCGACCGCGCCGGTCTGAAGCTGATGAGCGCGCTCACCCTGGTCCAGGCGGCGACCAGCCTGGGCGGCGTGGAATCGCTGATCAGCATGCCCTTCAACACCAGCCACAGCAGCCTGATCGAACGACAGCGCCGCGAGATCGGCATCAATCCCGGCCTGATGCGCCTGTCGGTCGGGATCGAGGACGTCGCCGACCTCAAGGCGGATTTCACCCAGGCGCTGGCCACCATCGGGGACATCAACGAATGAAGAACGGCATCAACGTCGCCGCCGTCAGCGAACTCGTCCACGAGATCCGCAAGGTTCCCGGCGAGAACGAGATCCTCTACGGCGTCGGGCTGGAGTGGCTGGGCGGGCTGGCCATGGAGATCCGCACCCTGCCGCTGCGCTTCGGCAGCAAGCGGCTCGGCCGCGACTTCTCCTTCCGCGCCGGGCACCACACCGATCCCGGTCCGACGGCACCGCCCACCCCGGCCGACTATTTCATGACCGGGCTCGGCGCCTGCATCGCCAA
This sequence comes from Azospirillum humicireducens, assembly GCF_001639105.2. Lineage (NCBI taxonomy): Bacteria > Pseudomonadati > Pseudomonadota > Alphaproteobacteria > Rhodospirillales > Azospirillaceae > Azospirillum > Azospirillum humicireducens. The sequence continues at coordinate 51,507 of NZ_CP028904.1, read as the reverse complement.
CATCCTGGTTCAGGGCGCCTCCTACAAGGGCATCACCATCGACCGGCTGAAGGTGGAGGCGGCCGCGCGTCGGGCGCGCACGCGCCTGACCGACCTGTCGGCGCTGGTGAACCTGACCGCCGACGGAAGCTGGTGGCAGTACAAGCAGATGATGATGAACGTTGCGCGCTTCTCGCCCAACTACATCACCGTGACCCTGCCCAACGCCATCGAACTCGACTACCGCCACCTGCCCTCCGGCTTCCGCAGCGGCGGCCTGTTCGCCCCGGCGGAGGAAAGCGGCGGCACGGTTGGCGACGCGGAGGGCAGCGACCCGCTCGACCTCGGCGTCGACGTGGCCTGGCGCAACGCCACCCAGTTCGACGTTAGCCTCCGCGACCGCCGCTGGCGGCAGGAACGCTGGTCGCTGCCGGCCCGCTTTCCGGTCGACCAGCCGGTGCCGGCCGCCGGGCTGAACGAGGCGCCCAACCCGCAGGAATACATCCTGGCGGCGGTCGTTGCGGATCTTGCGCAGCAGCTCGTGCTGGTCTGCCGGGGCGAGGGACGCCCGCTGCGCCAGTTGAACGCCACCATGCGCTGCCGGCTCGACATGAAGGGCTGCTTCAACCTGTTCGACAAGTCGGCGGTGCAGTTGCAGGACAACCGCATCGAACTGTCCGCCGTCAGCGACAACAGCGAGACTGACATGCGGCGCTTCCTGCGCATGGCGCAGGACTCCTCGCCCTGCTGGCAGGCCTTCGTCAACGCCACGCCTGCGGCGCTTGAGCGCGCCGACTGAGCGCATCCCCTTGTTCCAGCCGGCGATTCGTCCATCGCCGGCTGTGAAACCTCCCGCTCCGGCCGGACAGGGATGCGATGCCCGGTTAGAATGAGCGCCGCACGCAGCCCCCAGCCTTCCCGAACGAAGGCCCTTTGCCCGCCGTGCCAGCCGGAGAGTCCCGCCGCCCCCGCGATGCCCCGCGTGACCGCGCCCACATCGCCGCCGGAGACTCCGGCCATTCCCAATCGCCCCGCATGGCCGCACCTGCATGCCCGCCAAGGACCGATCCGTGATGGACTCGCCGCAGCCCCTCCCCGACTGCACCGACCGCATTGCCATCATCGGCGTGGCCGGCCGCTTCCCCGGCGCCGGCTCCGTCCCCGCCTTCTGGCGGATGCTGGAGCGCGGCGAATCCGGGGTGGTGCGCGGCCCCTCCGGCGGCGAGGGCCGGGTCAGGTCCTGCTTCGCACTGGCCGACAAGGAGTGCTTCGACGCCGCCTTCTTCGGCTTCGCCCCGTCCGAGGCGGCTCTGATGGACCCGCAGCACAGGCTTTTCCTGGAAACCGCCTGGCATGCGATGGAGGATGCCGGATATGGCGGCGAGGGCGGGAATCTCCCCGTCACCGGGGTCTTCGCCGCCGCCGGCTTCAACGATTACGTCCTGCGGCATGTCGGTCCGCGCTCCTACGCCGATGGGGCGGCGGAGTGCTTCGCCATGCTGATCGGCAACGACAAGGATTTCCTCGCCAGCCGCACCGCCCATGTGCTCGACCTGACCGGGCCTGCCAGCGTGGTGCAGAGCGCCTGCTCCAGCGGGTTGCTGTGCGTTCATCAGGCGGTGCAGTCGCTACTGCAGGGCGAAATCGCCATGGCGCTGGCCGGGGCGGTGTCGGTGTCGATGGACCTCGAGGAGGGCTACCGCGCCGACCCAGGCGGACCGATGTCGCCGAGCGGCACCATCGCCCCTTTCTCGGCCGGCGCCGACGGAATCGTCGGCGGCAACGGGGTCGCCGCCCTGGTGCTGAAGCGGCTGGACGACGCGCTGGCGGACCGCGACCATATCTATGCCGTCATAGAGGCGACGGCCGCCAACAATGACGGGCGCGACCGCGCCAGCTTCACCGCCCCGGGCGTTGCCGGCCAGGCCCGCGTGCTGGCCGAGGCGCTGGGGCTGAGCGGTCGTCAGGCCGACGAGGTGTCCTACATCGAGGCGCACGGCACCGGCACGCCCATCGGCGACCCCATCGAGGTCGAGGCGATCAAGCGGGTCTACGGCGCCGGACGCACGCCCTGCCTGATCGGCTCGGTCAAGGCCAATGTCGGACATCTGAACACAGTGGCCGGGCTGGCCGGCCTGCTGAAGGCGGTGCTGGTCGTGCGCAGCGGCACGGTGCCTCCGACGCTGAATCTGGCGGGAGTCAGCCCGCTGCTCGCCCTCGACGGCACGCGCTTCGCGATCTGCGACCGGGCGACCGAACTGCCCCGGGATGGGGGACGGCTGGCGGCGGTCAGCTCCTTCGGCTTCGGCGGCACCAACGTGCATCTCCTCCTTGGCCCGCCGCCTGTCATCGAGACCGGCGTGGAGGAGCGAAGCCCGGTCCTGCTGGGATGGTCGGTGCGCTGCGAGGGCGACCGGGCGGAGCTGGACCGCCGGCTCGCCGACGCCTGGGCAGCCGAGCCGGACCGCCCGCTGGCCGACGATGCCGCCACCCTGCTGCATGGCCGCCGCCGCTTCGCCCACCGCCATGCCGTCGTCGCCGCGGACGCAGGCGAGGCGGCCCACCGGATCGAAGCAGGCGCGCTCATCCGTCCGCGCCGCGCGGGTGTGGCCCCCTCCTCCGGTCCGGGACCGCTGGTCTTCCTGTTCCCCGGCCAGGGCGCGCAGTTCGCCGGCATGGGGGAGCCCCTTTACCGCAACCTCCCAGGCTTCCGCGACCGCATCGACCGCTGCGCCGCCCTGCTGGAGCCGCTGCTCGGCCGCGATCTGCGCGACCTGCTCTATGGAAGGGACGACGAGGCGCTGGTCCCGACCCTGCACAGCCAGCTCTCGCTGTTCGTCACCGGGTACGCCCTGGCCGGCACGCTGACCGAGGCCGGACTGCGGCCGGCGGTGCTGCTCGGGCACAGCGTCGGCGAATATGTCGCCGCCTGTCTGGCCGGCGTCTTCCCGCTGGAGGACGCCTTGCGGCTGGTTCATGCGCGGGGCCGCCTGATGGCCGGGCTGCCTCCTGCGGGGATGCTGGCGGTGCAGGCCGGGCCGGCGCGGCTGGAGCCCCACCTGCATGGCGCCCTGTCGCTGGCCGTCATCAACAGCGCCGACCGCTGCGTCGTCGCCGGTGCGCCGGGCGCCCTCGACACCCTGGCGGAAAATCTGCGCCGCGACGGCATCGCCAGCCGGCGGCTCGCCGTCTCCCACGGTTTCCACTCCCATCTGATGGAACCGATCCTCGACTCCTTCGCGGCGGTCTGCCGGACCGTCGCCTTCGGCCGCCCCTCCTGCCCGGTGCTGAGCAACGCCGATGGCGGCCTCGCCGATCCCGGCGCCATCGCCACGCCGGACCATTGGGTGCGCCACCTGCGGCGGACCGTCCGTTTCTCCGACAATATCGAGACCCTGCGCCGCCATTGGCCCGACGCCACAGCGCTTGAACTGGGGCCGGGCAGCAGCTGCACCGCGATGATCGGACGCGGGGACGCCGGCGTTGCCGCCCTGCCGACGATGGTGACGCGCGACAGCCAGGCCGTGGATTTCCTCGCGGCGCTCGGCCAGCTCTGGGTGGACGGGCACGACATCGGCTCCGACCTGCCGATCCTTGGCCGCGCGTGGCGGCGCAGACCTTTGCCCGGCTATCCGTTCCAGCGGGTGCGCCATCTGCTGCCTCCTCTGGCGGAGCAGCGGGGTCCGTCACCGGACCGCGTCCTTCCCCCGGACGAGCGTTTCTTCGTGCCGCAATGGCGCTCGGCCATCTGCGGCCGCCCTGCCCGGCCGGGGAGGGAGGGGATCGGCGGACGGCCGCTCCTGCTGTTCCTGCCGGATCGTTCCATCCCCTTCCCGCCGCAAGCCGGCGCACTGCGCGTCCATCCCGGATCGGGATATCGGGAGGATCCGGACTGCTCCTTTCAACTCCGTCCCGGCAGCGCGGCCGATTTCCGCCTTCTCGCCGCCAGGCTGGAGGAGCGCGGCGTCCGCGACGCCGTCTGCCTGTTCGGCTGGCTGCACGGCCGGGATCCGGCGAACGACAAGGCGAAGGGCCATGACAGCCTCGTCAGGCTGGCCCAGACCCTGCTGCCCGGCGGAATCGTCGGCCATCTCCTTCTCGTGACCGACCGCCTTGCGGCGATCGCCGGCACCGAGACGCCCCGCTGCGAGCAGGCGCTGGCGCTCGGCGTGCTGCGCGCCATCCCGTTCGAGCATGCCGGCGTCCAGGCAAGCTGGCTCGATGCCGACCGCCTTCCCGACCCGTCCATCCTGGCGGAGATCGAGGCCCGGCGCCGCGCCGATCCGGCACTGCATGCGCTGTCGCTGGGGTTGCGGAACGGACGCCTGTGGGAACGGCGGATCGTGCCGGCGGACCTGCCCGAAGACGAGGATGCCGGCCACCCGATCCGTCCGGGCGGCACCTATGTGGTCACCGGCGGCACCGGCGGCCTGGGGCTGGACCTGCTGCGACGGCTCGCCCGCTGGCGCTGCCACCTCGTGGTGATCGCCCGCAGCCTTTCCGCCGAGCTGTGCGCCGACCCGTCGCGCCATCCGGTTTTCGCCGACTGCATTGATCGGGGAGCCACGCTGACGCTGGTTGCCGGTTCGGCCGACGACCGGACCCTGCTCGACGCCATCGCCGCGGCCCTGCTGCGCGAAGGCCGCCCGGCGAACGGCATTTTCCATCTGGCCGGGCGCTATGTTCCGCAGACGCTGCAAGATCTGACCCTGGCCGAGCGGGACACCAACCACCGGGCCAAGCTGCTGGGCGCGCAAGCGCTGATGGTGGCCTTCGCCAGTCACATGCCGGATTTCCTGGTCAATTTCTCCTCGCTGGCCGGGGAGACCTCCGGATACGGCAACGCCGACTACATGGCCGCCAACCTCGCGCTCGATTTCCTGGCAGGGTCCGGCACAGCCCCCTTCCCCGTCGTCACCATCGGCTGGGACAATTGGGAGAAGCTGGGCGCGCTCGGCCAAGCAACCGGAGACAGCGCGATGTTCCTCGGGCGCAAGGAGCGCGCCATCGCGGCCGAGGACGGCTTCACCGCCCTGTGGCGGATCCTGCGCAGCGGCCACGGTCATGTGCTGGTCAGCCCCACCGACATCGAGCAGCGCCTGCGCGAAGTCGACCGCACCGCAAGGGCACGTCACGACCTCACCGGCAAGCCGCCATCCCCAGGGGCGGACGCCGCCACGCTCCCCGCCGACGGCCCTCCGCTGGAAAGGCTGGCCATGCTGCTCTTCGCGCGGACGCTGGGGGTCGAGACGCTGTCGCCGGCCGACGATTTCCTTCAGCTCGGCGGCGATTCGATCATGGCCGTGCGGCTGCTGTCGCGGCTGCGCGCAATCCTCCAGGTGGAGTTCGCACTGCCAGACTTCCTGGCGAACCGCACCCCCGCCCTGCTGGCCCGCCGGCTCGACGACATCCCCGGCGCCGCGACCACGGCACTCGCGTATCTGCACATCCAAAGCCTGTCCGAGCAAGACCGCCAATCGCTGCGCCGCCAAGCCGGCCAGACCTGAACCGGCCCGCAGGACCATCACGTTTTCCCAAGGACCCGCGATCATGCCCTCCGACACCCTGACCGCGCCGCCCTTCGATCCGGCGCTGCTGAGCCGGCTGCTCGACCTGGACGAGACGGCGCCGCCGGCGCCCGCCGGCGATCCCGACCCGCACGCGCCCTTTCCGCTGACCGAAATCCAGCGCGGCTATCTGCTGGGCCGGGATCCGGACCTGCCGCTGGGCGGCACCGCCTGCCAGTTTTACTACGAGATCGATTGCGAGACGCTGGATGTCCGGCGCTACCGCGACGCCTGGGCCCGCATGGTCCGGCGTCATCCGATGCTGCGTGCCGAGATTCTCGACGCCACCCGCCAGCGCGTCCGCGAGATGGTGCCGGACCTCAACATTCCACTGCATGACTGGAGCGGCGGATCCGAAGCCTGCGCCGAACGGGCGCTGGCGGCCCTGCGCCGCCGCCTCGCCCGCGACCTGCCGGCGCGCGAGCGCTGGCCGCTGTTCGACGTGGAACTGAGCCTGTGGCCGACCGGCCGCACGCGGATCCATCTGCGCTTCGACCTTCTGGTCACCGACCAGCAGAGCATCCTGACCATCCTCGACGAGGTGGCACGTCTCTACCGCGATCCGGGCCTGCAGTTGCCGGAGCCGGAGATCACCTTCAAGCAGGTGATCGAAGGCCGGACGAGCGACGACGGTGATCGCGCCCGCCGTTACTGGTGCGCGCGGGCGGCCGACCTGCCGGCGGCGCCGCAGCTGCCGATGCCCTGTCCTCTGGAGCGGATCGGCCGCCCGATCTACGAGCGGCTGTCGCAGCGGATCGAGCCCGCCCCCTGGAACCGGCTGAAGGTCCTGGCGGCGGAACTGGGTGTCACGCCCTCCTGCGTGCTGCTCGGCCTCTTCGGCGAGGCGCTGGCGGTGTGGAGCGAGACGCGCCACTTCTGCTTGAACATGACACTGTTCGACCGGCCGGCGGTCCATCCCGACATCGACCGCGTCGTCGGCGACTTCACCACCAACCTGCTGTTCGAGATGGATCTGCGCCTGCCGATGCCCCGGCGGGAACGCTTCGCCCGGCTGCAGAACGCGCTATGGCGCGACATCGAGCACAGCGCCTTCAGCGGCGTCGCGGTGATGCGCGAGATGGCCCGGGCGCGCGGGCATCTCGAGGGGCCGCTGATGCCGGTGGTCTTCACCAGCACGCTCAGCCAGAACGACGCCCGCCTGTTCGCCGACGCCCAGGCGCAGCCGGGCCGTCCGGTGCTGTCGCTGTCGCAAACCCCGCAGGTCATCCTGGACAATCAGGTGATGGAGTGGGAAGGGGCGCTGCTGGTCAATTGGGACGTGGCGGTCAATGCCCTGGCGCCGGAGGTGGCGCGCGACCTGTTCGACCGCTTCACCGGGTTGATCGCCGAACTCGCCGACGATCCGTCGCGCATCGACCGCGCCTCCGCCGCCATGCCGGATCCAGACGCCGCGATGATCGAACCTCCTCTCGTCCCGCCGGGGCCGGAGGACGGCAAGGCGCGGCTCGCCGACGCATGGCTGCAAGCGCTGCCCGGCTGCGGCGACCGGCCGGCGATCCGCACCTCCAACCGCATTCTGACGCACACCGCCCTGGCGCGGCGGGTGGCCGGCATCGCTGCCTCCCTGCGGGAGCGCGGCCTCGGGCGCGGCGCCACCGTCGCCCTGCTGCTGGAGAAATCCCCCGACCAGATCGCCGCCTGTCTGGCGGTGTCGCTGGCCGGCGCGGCATATGTCCCGGTGGACACCAACCAGCCGGCCGCGCGGCAGGCGCGGATCCTCGCCGACCTGCGCCCCGACCTGCTGCTGTACAAATCCCAGCTGCCTGAAAGCCTGCGCGACATCGTTGCCGGCCGCTCTCTCGACCTCGACGCCACGGGCGACGGCGATCCGGCCGGGCTGGCGGCACTGGAGGGCGCCGGCCCGCAGGACTGCGCCTACATCATCTACACCTCCGGCTCGACCGGACAGCCCAAGGGCGTGACGGTGACGCACGCCGCCGCCGTCAACACCATCCGCGACGTCAGCCGCCGCTTCGGCATCGGCGGGGACGATTGCGTGCTCGGCCTGTCGGAGCTGCATTTCGACCTGTCGGTCTATGATGTCTTCGGCGTGCTCGGCTGCGGCGGGGCGCTGGCGCTGCCCGACCCCGATCAACAGCGCAACCCGGCCCACTGGCACCGGCTCTGCGCCGAGGCCGGTGTGACGCTTTGGAACACGGTGCCGGGCCTGTTCGCCCTGCTGGCGGATTACCACGAGGTCGGCGGCACGTCCCCGGCCCCGGCGCTGCGCACCGTCCTCCTCAGTGGAGACTGGATCCCGCTCGATCTGCCGGAGCGGGCATGGCGGCTGTGGCCGGCCGCGCGGATCGTCAGCCTGGGCGGGGCCACCGAAGCAGCCATCTGGTCTATCGCTCACCCCATCGACTCCGTCGACCCGGATTGGACCAGCATTCCCTATGGCCGGGGGCTCGGCCGCCAGCAGGTCTTCGTTCTGGACAAGGCGCTGTCGCTCTGCCCCCCCGGCAAGACCGGCGATCTGTTCATCGCCGGCGACGGGCTCGCCACCGGCTACCACGGCGATCCGGAGAAGACGCGGCGCCATTTCTTCCCGCATCCGCGGACCGGTCTGCCGCTCTACCGCACCGGCGACCTCGGCCGCTATCGGACGGACGGTGTGATCGTCTTCCAGGGGCGCGCCGACGGACAGGTCAAGATCAACGGCTTCCGTGTCGAGACCGGCGAGATCGCCCGCGCCCTGAAGACCCACGCCGCCGTCGAGGATGCGGAGATCCTCGCGGTCGGCGACGGCCGTCACCCGCGGCTGGCCGCCTTCGTGAAGAGCGCCACCGTGCCGCCGCCCGCCCCTTCGTCGCTTCAGGATCATCTTGCCGCCCTGCTGCCCGGCCACATGCTGCCGGCCCATTGGGGCTTCGTGGAGGCGTGGCCGCTGACGGCCAACGGCAAGCTCGACCGCAAGGCGCTGGCCGCCGGGCTGCCGGCCCAACCAGCGCGCACCGGCAGGGCGCCGGCCGGCGACGCGGTGGAGGTTGCTGTGCTCGACATGGTGGCGCGGACGCTGAACCAACCCGCCGTCGCGATGACCGACAATCTCGTCGCTTTGGGGGCCACTTCGCTGGAGCTGATCGCGCTCGCCAACAGGATCGAAACCCAATACGGCTGCCGCCCCGCCCTGACCGAGCTGGCCCGCGCGGTGGCGATGCCCGATCTGGTGGCGCTGGTGCGCGGCCTGACGGCCAACCGGACCGACGCTCCGATCTGGCCCGGCGAGCGCCGCCTGCGCGACCGGCTGAGCCGCAGCCGTGCCATCGCCGATCCGGTGGCGCGGCGGCTGTTCAAGAACGGGCTGGCCCGTCCGGTCTTTTCCGGCGAGTCCGTCCCCCTCGACCGGGATGACGTCCCGATCGCCCAGCCGAACCGGCGGAGCTGGCGATGCTTCCACGACGGCGTGCTGCCGCTGGATGCACTCGGCCTGCTGCTCGGCGCGCTGCGCCGCCACCATGCCGATGGGGAGGAGCGCTTCCAATACGCCTCGGCCGGCGGCCTCTACCCGGTGGAAACCTACCTGCTGATTCCCGATGGTCGGGTCGAGGGGTTGGCGGGCGGCGGCTACTGGTACGACCCGGAAAGCCACCGTCTGGTCGCCTGTTCGGCGCCGGAGCGGATCCCCGACCTCGGACGGCTCAGCGCCGGCAACCGCGACTGGGTCGGCCAAGGCCGGTTCCTGATCGTCTTCGCCGCGGCGCTCGACCGCATCCTTCCGCTCTACGAGGGCGCCAGCCTGCCCTTCGCGCTGATCGAGTGCGGCGCCATGTGCCAGCTTCTCGAACAGACCGCCGCCGGACTGGCGGAGGACGGATTTGCAGAGCGCGGGTTGCCCGACATCGGCCTCTGCCAGCTCGGCGACCTGCCGCCGGAGGAGCTGTCGCGCCTGCTCGGGTTGCCGCCGGACCGGCTGTATCTGCACGGGATGGTCGGCGGGATGATCGATCCGGAACAGGCCGCCGCGTGGCGCGCCACCCCCAAGAGCCATGCGCCGCAGGCCATGACCGAGGGCACGCTATGAGCCTCCCTCAGCTGCTCGACGAGCTCGAGCGCCACCGGATCCATCTGTGGATCGAAGGCGGCCAGCTCCGCTTTAAGGCTCCGGCCGGGGCGATGACCGCCGACCTGAAGGCACGGGTCCAGGCGCACAGGCAGGCACTGATCGATCGGTTCAGTGCGGGCGAAGCGGATGGAGCCGCAGCGCCCGGCCTGCGCGCCGATCCCGACAACCGCCATGCTCCCTTCCCGCAGACGCCGATCCAGCAGGCCTATCTGGTCGGCCGTTCAGACGCGCTCGACCTCGGCGGGGTCGCCGCCAACAGCTACATCGAGTTCGAGCGCCTGCCTGGACGCAGGGGCGTGGATTTCGCCCACGCAGAGGAGTGCCTGAACCGGGTGATCGCCCGCCATCCGATGCTGCGGACCGTGCTGCGGCCCGGCGGGCAGCAGGTGGTGCTGGAAACGGTGCCGACCTACCGCATCCCCGTCACCGACATGACCGGTTTGCCCGAGGCAGAGCGGGCCGGACGGATTGCCGGCCTGCGGCGGGAGATCGGCGAGAAGGTCCGCGATCCTGGCCATTGGCCGCTGTTCGACCTGCACTGGACGCGCGACGGCGACCGCGTGCGGCTGCATTCCTGCGTCGATCTCATCGCGCTCGACGCCTGGAGCAGCCAGCTTTTCTTCCGCGAATGGTTCGCCATGCTCGACGGCCAGCCCGAGCCGCCCGCCCCCGCCCTGACCTTCCGCGACGTGGTGACCGCCGCCCAGGGGGCAGACGCGGAAGCCGAGCGGGCGCGCGCCTGGCGCTATTGGGACGCGGCGCTCGACGCCCTGCCCCCGGCACCCAGTCTGCCGGCCCCGCGGCGGAGCGGCGGCGGAGAGGGAGAGGAGGCGGGGCGAGGCCGCTTCACCCGCCTCCACGGCCATCTGCCCAAGGCGCGCTGGGATGCCTGGAAGCACTTCTGCCGCGTCCGCGGCGTGACGCCGACCAGCGCGCTGGCGACGGTTTTCGCCAATGTCCTGTCGCGCTGGAGCCGCAACGAGGATGTCGCGCTGAATGTGACCCTGTTCAACCGGCCGCCGCTGCACCCGGACATCACGCGGGTGCTGGGCGAGTTCACCAACACCACGCTGCTCGGCTTCGGCAGCATGGACAGGCCGTTCGCCGAGCAGGCCGCGCGGACCCGGACCGCCCTGCTGGAGCGGCTCGAACACAGCGCCGTCTCCGGCGTCGATCTGCTGCGCGAACTGGCGAGGCGGCGGGGTGATTTCAGCGGCTCGCTGATGCCGGTGGTCTTTACCAGCCTGCTGATCGGCGACGATGCCGACGCCGTCGACGCGCTGGGCTGGACACAGGTCCATGGCGTCAGCCAGACCCCGCAGGTGGCGCTCGACCATCAGCTCTACGAGGAGAGGGGGGGGCTCGGCTTCAACTGGGACGTTGCCCGGACGGCGCTCGATGTCGACGCCGTGGCCGCCGCCTTCGCCTGCTATAGGCAGACGCTGGAGGCTCTGGCCGACGACGAGACGCTGTGGGACCGTCCGCTTGACCGCCGACCGCCGACCGCCCAAATGGCGGTGCGCGACGCCATCCACCGGCCGGCCCCCGCCGCGGCGCCGCCCGCCGACGGCCTCGCCGGCGCATTCTGGAACCGCCTTCCCCACACGGCCGAGGCCGACGCCCTGCTGTGGAGCGGCGGGCGGCTCAGCCATGGCGATCTGGCCCGTCGCGCCGCCGGTCTGGCACGGAGGCTGCGCGACGCCGGGGTGCGGCCGGGGGATCGGGTTGCGGTCCAGCTCGACAAGGGGCCGTTGCAGGCGGTCGCCGTGCTGGCGGCGCTGCATGCCGGTGCCGCATTTGTGCCCATCGCGCCCGACCTGCCGGCAGCGCGCGTCGCGCCGATGCTGGAACAGGTGCGGCCGGCGGTGCGGATCGTCGCGGCGGACGGCGCACAGCCGGCCGGGGACGGCACGCCCGACCTGCCCATCTCCCTGGGCGACCCGATGCCCGATGCCCCGTTGGCCGAATTGGCAGCGGAACGTGCGCCGACCGGCCCCGGCGAGGTGGCCTATGTCATCTTCACCTCGGGATCGACCGGCATCCCCAAGGGCGTCACGATGACCCACGGGGCGGTGCACAACACGCTGGACGACATGGCCTCTCGTTTCGGCATGGGGCCGGACGACCGGGTCTTCGCCCTGTCGGCGCTGAGTTTCGACCTGTCGGTCTACGATCTGTTCGCCCCGCTCGCCGCAGGCGCGGCTCTGGTGCTTCCCGATCCGGGACAGGAGCGCAACCCCGAGCATTGGCACCGCCTGATGGCCGCCCATGGCGTGACGGTGTGGAACTCGGTGCCCACGCTGCTCGACATGCTGCTGGTGTGGTGCGGCGGCGCCGGAACCGCGCCGCCTGCCGGGCTGCGGCTGGCGCTGGTCAGCGGCGATTGGGTGCCGCTCGGCCTGTGCGGCCGGCTGCGCGCGCTGGCGCCCGGCGCAAGGCTGGTGGCGCTTGGCGGCGCGACCGAGGCCGCCATCTGGTCGAACTGGCAGGCGGTGGACGAGGTGCCGGACCATTGGACCTCCGTCCCCTACGGACTACCGTTGCGCCACCAGCATTACCGTGTGCTGGACCGGTACGGCGCCGACCGCCCCGACCTCGTGACCGGCGAACTGCACATCGGCGGGCTGGGGCTGGCATCCGGCTATTGGGGCGATCCGGACAGGACCGCCGCCGCCTTCATCGAGGCGCCGGACCGCGGCGGACGGCTCTACCGCACCGGTGACCTCGGCCGCTTCTGGCCGGACGGAACACTGGAGTTCCTGGGACGCGAGGATGGGCAGGTGAAGCTCGGCGGCCACCGGATCGAGCTGGGCGAGATCGTCCATGCGCTCGAACGCCACCCGGCCGTGGCGCGCGCCGCCGCCCTGATCCAGGGCGTGACCGCCTCCTGCGGCGAAGGGGAGCGGAGCAGCGGCGGCCAGCTGGTCGCCCATATCGCCCGGACGGAGGGCAGCGCCCCGACCGAGGCGGACCTGCGGGCACACTGCCGCAATCTGCTGCCGGGCTACATGGTTCCGCGCCGCATCGGCGTCCACGCGGCACTTCCGCTCTCGGCCAACGGCAAGATCGACCAGCGTGCGCTGACGGCCCTCCTGCCCGATCCACAATCCGAACCGCCGCCCGATCGGGACGGGCGGGGCGCCATCCCGTCCATGCCGGCCGGGCCGCGTGCCGCCCTTCGCGACATCCTTCTCCACGCCATCGGCGGAGGCCGGTCGCTGCCGCCGGACGCCGGCTTCTTCGAACTGGGCGCCACCTCCCTGGCTCTGGTCGAGGCGCATGCGCGCATCCGCAACGAGTTGGGGATCGACCTGCACGTCACCGACCTGTTCGTCCACAGCACGCTGGCGGCGCTGGAGGCTCACATCCGGACGCTTCCCCCCGCCGGAGTCGACGTCAACCGAACCCCGGACACCGCGCGATGACGCATCTCCTGACAATGGCCCCGCTGGCCGGCCACGACCCGTTGGCTCCACTCGCCGGCGCGGCCGATCTCGCTGACTCCGTGGTCTTCCTGTCGCCCTCGGAGCGCCTCGTCGGGCAGGGAATCGGCGATCAGGCCGGACCCGCTGAAACGGATCCCGATCCGGCCCGCCGCGTCGCCCACCTGCTGGAGGCCGCCCGGCGCGCCGGGCGCGCGCCGGTCGTGATGGGCGCCATCCCGTTCGACCCGTCCGGCCGGAGCCGGCTGGTCGTGCCGCGCCGCCTGGACCGGCTGTCCCCCGCCTGCTGGCAGGCCGCGCTGCAGCGGCTCCCCGGACCGCCGGCGCCCCCCCGCCTGCTGCGCAGTCATCCGCGGCCCGACCCCGACGGCTACCGGCGGGCTGTGGAGAACGGGCTGGCCCGCATCGCGGATGGCGAGCTCGCCAAGCTGGTGCTTGCCCGCAGTCTCGATCTGGAGGTTGCCGATCCCATCGACCCCTGCCGGGTCCTGACCGCCCTGATCCGCCGCCACCCCGGAAGCCTCCTCTACTCGGTCCCCCTCCCGGCAGAGGACGGGCGGGAAGCCGGCGTCTTCCTCGGCGCCAGCCCGGAGCTGCTGGTGCGCAAGGCGGGCGGGCGGGTCTTCGCCAACCCGCTGGCCGGCTCCATCGCCGCCAGCCCCGATCCGGCGGAGAACGCGCGCCGCATCGAACGGCTGCTCGCCTCCGGGAAGGATCGGCACGAGCACGCTTTCGCCGCCCACGCCGTCGTCGAGACTCTGCGCCCCTTCTGCCGGACCATCGAGCTTCCCGCCACGCCCGGCGTGGTCGCCGCCGGGCCGATCATCCATCTCTCCACCCCCATCGTCGGTGAACTGCGCGCACCCTGGGCCAGCGCGCTGGACATGGCGCTCGCCCTGCATCCGACCCCGGCGGTCGGGGGCACACCGACCGCCGGGGCCGTTGCCGCCATCGCCGAACTGGAGGGCTTCGACCGCGGCCTCTACGCCGGCATGGTCGGCTGGTGCGATGCCGCGGGCGACGGCGAATGGGCGGTCTCACTGCGCTGCGCCGAAATCCGCGGCAACCGCGCCCGGCTGTTCGCCGGGGCAGGCATCGTCGACGGTTCCCGGCCCGAGGCCGAGCTGGAGGAGACCGCGACCAAGCTCAAGACCATGTTGACGGCGCTGGGGTTGTCCGCGGCGGAGCCGACCGCGCCGGGCTTCTGACCATACCGTTACCGCTCCCATCCCATACAGGACCGTCATGCACATCGACGAGCACGCCGCGCTGAACGCCGACTGCCCCGGCTGGCCGGAGGCTGACCGCGACCGCTACCGCGCCGCAGGATATTGGGGCGACGAGACTTTCGCCGGCACGCTGGCCCGTCTCGCCGCCCGGCACGGCGCGAAGACCGCGCTGATCGAAGGCGAAATCCAGCTTTCCTACGCCGAGCTCGGCCGCCGGGCAGAGATGTTGGCCGGCGCTTTCGCGGCGCTCGGGCTCGTCCGGGGCGACCGCGCGGTGGTCCAGCTTCCCAACGGCGTCGCCTTCGTCGAGACTGTGCTGGCGCTGACCCGGCTGGGGGTCGTCCCGGTCCTCGCCCTGCCCTCCCACCGGCGGCTGGAGATCGGCCGCTTCTGCGCCTTCACGCGAGCGAAGCTGTTCGTCACCGCCGACCGGCTGAACGGCTTCGACCACCGCGCCCTGGCGCGGGAGGTGCGGGCGGAAGCCCCCGATCTGATCCATGTCGTGATCGACGGCGCGGCGGAGGAGTTCACGCCGCTGGACTCGCTGCGCACCTGGAGCGGGCCGGTCCCGCCGGACGCCGCCGCCGCCGGCGACGTGGCTGTCTTCCAGATTTCCGGCGGCACCACCGGCGTGCCGAAGCTGATCCCTCGCCGCCACGACGAGTATCTCTACAACATCGCCACCGCGGCGCGGGCCAGCGGGATGGACGGCGGCACCGTCTATCTCTGCGCCCTGCCGGTCGCCCACAATTTCCCCTTCGCCTGCCCCGGCGTGATGGGGACGCTGGTTTCGGGCGGCACGGCGGTACTGGCGCCCGATCCCGGACCGGAGACCGGCTTCGCCCTGATCGAGCGGCATCGTGTGACCATCACCTCTCTGGTGCCGCCGCTGGCGCTGCTGTGGATGCAGGCGGCCCCGGAGTCGGAGCGCGACCGGTCGAGCCTGCGGACCCTCCAGGTCGGCGGCGCCAAGCTGGCCAGCGAGGCAGCCCGCCGCGTCCGCCCGGCTCTGGGATGCCGGCTCCAGCAGGTGTTCGGCATGGCGGAGGGGCTGATCTGCTATACCGGGCTGGACGACGACGACGAGACCGTCGCCCTGACCCAGGGGCGGCCGATGTCGCCGGGCGACGAGGTCCGCGTCGTCGACGAGGCCGGCAACGACGTTCCGCCGGGAGAGCCGGGACAGCTCCTGACCCGCGGTCCCTATACGATCCGCGGCTACTACCGCATCCCCGAGCACAATGAAGTCGCCTTCACGCCAGACGGATTCTACCGGACCGGCGACATCGTCCGGGTGATGGAGGACGGGTCGCTGATCCTGTCCGGGCGCGACAAGGACCAGATCAACCGGGGCGGCGAGAAGCTGTCGCCCGAGGAGGTTGAGAATCTGCTGCTCGCCCATGAGGGGGTCCACGACGCCGCCGTGGTCGGACTGCCCGATCCCGAACTGGGGGAGCGGATCTGTGCCTTCGTCATCCTCCGCGATGCCGGGCTGAAGCCGTTGGCGCTGACCCGCCATCTGCGTTCGAAGGGGATCGCCGCCTACAAGATTCCCGATCAGTTCCTTTTTCTCGACCGCTTTCCGGAGACCGGCGTCGGCAAGGTCAGCCGCAAGGTGCTGCGCGAGATGCTGAAGCAGGCCTACCAGGCCGAACCCGCCACCGGAACGGAGGGCTGAGATGATGACGGAACAGCCGAACGACACATCGCCGATTGTGCCATCGCCGATCCTGACGCCGGAAACGCTCGGCCTCCGCGCCGCCTCCCCCGACGCCTGCCGCGATCTGGGCGACGTGCGGCAGGCAATCGACCGCATCGACGAGACCATCGTCGGGCTGCTGGGCCTGCGGCTGGGCTATGTGTTGACCGCTGCGCGCTTCAAGCCGGACGCCGCCAGCATCCCGGCACCCGAGCGGGTCGCCGCGATGCTGCCGGAACGGCGGCGCTGGGCCGAGCGACACGGGCTCGATCCCGACTTCGTCGTCCCGCTGTTCAGCCAGATCATCCAGTGGTTCATCCAGCGGCAGGTGGCACACTGGACCCGTGAACGGAGCGGCGGGGCGTCCGGCGCCGACCAGGCCCCGCCCTCCACCCCCTCCAGCCGAGCATGAGCGCCATGTCCGACCCGACCGCCCCCGACGCCTGGACGGTGGAGGCCCTGCACGCCTTCGCGGCGCGCGAGCTGGGCGCCGAACCCGACGAGTTCGGCATCGACGAAAACCTGATCGAGCTGGGCTTGAACTCGCTGTCGCTGATCAAACTTCCGGCGCTGCTCGCCCAACAGGGGATCGACGTCCCCTTCAGCGCCCTGGCGGCATCGCCCAGTGTGGAGAGCTGGTTCGACCTGATCCGGCGGGCGGCGGCCTCGTCCTCCGTCCCCGGCGGAGAGGAAAGCGGCCTTGCCGAAAGCGGCGGCACCGGCGGGGATCCCCATGCACCCTTCCCGCTGACCGACATCCAGCGTGCCTATTGGCTGGGCCGCGACCCTGTTTTCGAGCTGGGAGGCGTCGCTGCCCACGGCTATCTGGAAGTCGAGGCGGACGACCTCGATCCCGACCGGCTGGAGGAGGCGTTGAACGCCACCATCCACGCCAACCCGATGCTGCGGGCGGTCGTCGGCGCCGATGGCATGCAGCGCGTCCTGGCGTCGGTCCCCCGCCTCGCCATTCCCCGCAGCGATCTGCGCGGGCTGCCGGAGGAGGTCGCTGCGGAGCGGATCGCCGCGTTGCGCGACGCCATGGAGCAAGCCGTTCTGCCGGCCGACCGCTGGCCGCTGTTCGACATCCGGCTGACGCGGCTTGCGGAGCGCGGCTGGCTTCTGCACATCGGCTTCGACCTCCTGATCTTCGACCTCAAGTCGCTGGAACTCTGGGTCGACCAGTGGTCGCGCCGCTATGACGGCACGGCCGCCGAACTTCCCGCGCCGGACGCCGCCGGCTTCCAGGCCTATGTGCGGGAACGCGAAAGGCTGGCTGCCTCCCCCCAGGCGGCGCGCGCCCGGCGCTACTGGGAGGAACGGGCCGCCACCCTGCCGCTCGGGCCGCAGCTTCCGCTGGTCCGCGCCGTCGAGACGCTGACCCCGCCCCGCTTCGCACGGGTGCAGACCATCCTGCCCGCCGAAGACTGGCGGCAGCTGCAGGCGCGTGCCCACGCCCGCGGCCTCACGGGCTCGGCGCTGCTGATGGCCGCCTATGCCGCGACGCTGGCGCGCTGGACCGTCGATCGCCACTTCACCCTGACCGCCACCCTGTTCGACCGCTCCTCGCCGACGCTCGTTCTGGACCGCGTCATCGGCGATTTCACCTCGCTGATCCTGCTGGAGGTCGATGCGGCACCCGGCGCCGGATTCGAGGCGATGGCCCATGCCCTTCAGCGGCAGCTGTGGCGCGACCTCGACCACAGCCTCGTCAGCGGGGTGGAGGCGCTGTCGAAGGTCGCCGCCGCCCGCAACGCCCCCAACAAGGCGCTGATGCCCTTCGTCTTCACCAGCGCACTGGGGACCGGCCGCAGCTATCTCGACGCCGCTGCGCGCTTCGGCCGGATCGTCCGGGCGGCGGTGCAGACCCCGCAGACGCTGCTCGACCATCAGGCCCTCGAATGCGGCGGGGATCTGGTGCTGAACTGGGATCATGTCGCGGACGCCTTCCCGGACGGGGTGATCCCGCTGATCGCCGAGGTGCACCGGAGCTTCCTGCACGGCCTCGCTGCCGGCGATGGCGCCTGGAACGCCTCCGGCCCCGATCCGTTCCCCGAGGCCCAGGCCCTGCAGCGGGCCGCGATCAACGCCACCGGCTGGACGCCCGAGGACGGTCCCCAGGGCCGCTTCCGCCGCCTGCATGATCCCTTTCTGCAGCAGGCACGCCTGCGACCGCAGGCCATAGCCCTGCGCCAGGACGGGGTCGCGCTGACCTACCGGCAGCTGGACCATGCCAGCGACCGACTTGCCGGCCGGATCGTGGGTCGGTCCACCGGACGGACCGACAACGCCGGCCCGGTGGTCGCCGTGGTTCTGCCCAGGGGTTGGGAACAGGTCGTCGCCGTGCTGGCCATTCTGAAGGCGGGCGCCGCCTATCTCCCGATCGATCCCGCCCTGCCGCCCGGCCGCATCGCCGCGCTGTTGGAGCAGAGCGGGGCCAAGCTGGCTCTGGTTCCAGCGGGCGACGGCGATGCCAGGCCGGATGACGGCCACCCCGCCCGCCTGCCGGTGGGGCGGGACCTGCTGTCGGACGGCCCCGCCGCTCCGCCGCTTCCGGACCCCGCCGGTCCCGGCGATCTGGCCTATGTGATCTTCACCTCCGGCTCGACCGGCACGCCCAAAGGCGTGATGATCGACCATGGCGCGGCGCTCAACACGATCCTCGACATCAACGCCCGCTATGGAATCGGGCCGCAAGACGCCTGTCTGGCGGTCTCGTCGCTCAGCTTCGACCTGTCGGTCTACGACATCTTCGGCATGCTGGCCGCCGGCGGTGCCATTGTGATGCCGCAGCCATCCCCCGCGCCGGAGCCGGCAGTTTGGCGGCGCCTGATCCGCGACCATGGCGTGACGGTTTGGAACAGCGTGCCGGCCCTGCTGCAGCTGTTCCACGACCATCTGGAGGATGTCGGTGCGGCTGGGGAACTGGACGCCCTGAGAACGATTCTCCTCAGCGGCGACTGGCTGCCGCTCCCCCTCTGCCGCCGCCTCCTTGGCCGGCCGGGGCCGGCCAATCTCATCGCGCTGGGTGGAGCGACGGAAGCCTCGATCTGGTCGATCGCCCACCGCATCGACGGGCTGCCGGGCGACTGGTCCAGCATCCCCTACGGCCAACCCCTCGCCAACCAAACCATCCATGTGCTGGACGCCGAACTGGCGCCCTGCCCCGACTGGGTCGTCGGCGAGATCCATATCGGCGGTATCGGGCTGGCACGCGGCTATTGGCGGGACGCCGAGAAAACGGCCGACCGTTTCATCATCCACCCTACAACGGGGGAGCGTCTCTACCGCACCGGCGACTGGGGACGCTGGCGCCCCGGCGGCCTCGTCGAATTCCTCGGCCGCCGGGACACCCAGGTCAAGGTCAATGGGCTGCGTGTCGAACTGGGAGAAATCGAAACCCTGCTCGGCCAGCAACCCGGTATCCGACAGGCGGCGGTCATCGCGGTGCGCGATCCCCACCACGCCACCGGCGACCGGCTTGCCGGCTTCGTGGTGGCGGCGGACCCGAAGGGCGTTTCCACAGCGGAGCTGCAGGACAGCCTCCTCCAGGCACTGCCGCCGGCCCTCGTCCCGACGACCATCGCGGTGCTGGACGCGCTTCCCCTGACAACGAACGGCAAGCTGGACCGTGCGGCGCTCGCGGCACGGGCACTGTGGCGGGCGGAGGTTGCGACGAGCGGGACGCGGCCGGCGCGGTCTGAACTGGAGACGCGGATCGCCGCCGTCTGGTCTGACCTGCTCGGAGTTCCGGTCATCGACACCGACCAGAGCTTCTTCGCGCTGGGCGGCAATTCCCTGCTCGCAACCCGGTTGGCTGGCCGCCTTACCCAGGCTTTCGGTCGATCGGTTCCTGTGATCCGCGTGTTCGAACACCAGACCATCGCCCGGTTGGCCCGACTGCTTGGCGAGGAAGTCACCGGCACCGCGCAGCAGGAGCCCGCCCCGCGTGCAGCCGAAGCTCAAACGCTTCCGTCCAGCCGGCGTCGGGCGACCGAACAGCGTCGTTTGGCGCGAGCCCAACTCCGCGGATCGGTCACGGATCAGCCCTAGCATTACAGTTGCGATGGATCGGCCTCCCGCCTGTTGAGCAGGCTTTGGGAGGTTGCCATGTCCGGTGTCGCGGTCGAGGACCTGCTGGGGCTGTGGTCAGACGAGTTGCGTGGAGCCAAGGCCCGGCTGCGGCCGCAGTTAGTTCTCGCAGTCCCGCACGTCGGCATCAGCCGGCGCGTTCCTGGACGGGCTGCTCTGGCCGGAGCGGCGCAAGACTGGGTGGATGCGCGGCGAAGCCGCAGGTGATACGGATCCCTGGCGTCAGCAGGCGGTGCTCGGCCGGACCTCCTGGGATGCCGACGCGTTGCGCGACGTGGTCCGCGGGTACGCGCTCGATGCCCTGGCTGAACCGGACGCCACGCTGGCGATCGACGAAACCGGCTTCCTCAAGCAGGGCAAGGCCTCCTGCGGCGTCGGGCGCCAGTACACCGGCTCGGCGGGAAAGATCACCAACTGCCAGATCGGCGTCTTCGCCGCCTACAACTCGTCGAAGGGACATGCTTTCATCGATCGGCGGCTCCACCTGCCCAAGGACTGGACGGGAAACCCAGACCGTCTCGCAACTGTAATGCTAAGCAGGTTTCTTCAGGCCGGGCCTGTGGCCCGATCTGGAGAAACCATGCTTAGCAGCATGGGCGGATGGCTATCCTATATCGATACCAATGGCTCTTCAGTCCATTCGGTCGCTCTCGGCGACACATGTCAGCGTCTGTGTGCCAAGCCCGGTGATCGTTCCCTCCACCACGTCGCCCGGTCGGAGGAAACGCTGGTGGTGCGTGCCGTTGCCCGCTGGCGAACCGGTGCAGAGGATGTCGCCCGGCAGCAGCCGCACCCGGGACGAGACATACTCGATCTGGCGCGCCACATCGAAGATCATGTCGGCGGTGCTGTCGTCCTGCATGATCCGCCCATTGAGTGCGAGCGTGATCCGCAGGTTCTGCGGGTCGGGTACGAAGCGCGCGGGAACGATCCACGGCCCGGTGGGCAGGAATGTCTCCGCGCATTTCGACGACAGCCAATCGGTGCCGATCGCTTTCAGGTCCGGCCGGTAGACCCGGTCCCGAACGGTGATGTCGTTCGTCACGAGATAGCCCGCGACGACCGACAGCGCGTCGGTTCGCGAGACGTTGCGCGCGGGCCGACCAATGACGACGCCGAGTTCCAATTCCCAATCCGGCTCCGCCGCTCCCCTGGGCAGAATGATCCGGTCATAGGGGCCGGTCACCGCCGAGGGCAGCTTGACGAACGCGTAGGGCGTGCCGGTTCGTGCCCGTTCGTCCATCATGACCATCGCCCGTGCCAGGCGCTCTTCGGAGGTCAGCCCTTCCGTGGCGGGATCGGGTTGCTTCGCGCTGAGTTCCGCCACATGCTTGCGATAATTTGCACCGCTGCAGACGATCTGGCGCGGCCGGAGCGGCGCTTCGAGCCGAACGTCGGCGAGATCGACCGCCCCGTCCGCCGGTGGCGCCGCCATGATCGCCGACAGTTTCGCGTCCACCTCGTCCCACGCCTCGAAGATGGCGAGCGTGTCGCCAAACCGGGCAAGGCCGGGAAGGCTGGCGATGTCCCAGACCCGATCATCCTGAATCACGCAGGCGAAGCTGCGCCCGCGGTGTGTCGCCGTGCCGATGGCGTGGTGTTGTGACACGATTGATCTCCGCTCTGAACTCTATGAGGCCGTGGTCTGTCCCGCCTGCGGCGATGCCGCTGAACGGATCCCGTTCAGGCTTGTTTCACCGCATGAAAGCTCACCGCCCGCCACGCCCCGTTTTCCAGCGCCCAGACCTGCGTGACGAAGCTGTTGACCTCGATTTTCTCATCGGTGTCGCGCCGCCCGACCAGATTGGTCATGGGGCCGGTGACGATCACGACCGTCTCGGCCGGCACACGCACCAGCAGATCGCCCCGCCGCACGTCGTAGAACCGCAGGAAGCGGCTGGCGTGCTCAAGCAGTTGCTCCTTTCCATGGACGATCCCGGTGGTGTGGACATGCACCAGATCATCCGCCATCAATTCGTCGAGCATGGCGATGTCGTCCGCGACGAGCGCCGCACAACGGCGCGCCTCCTGCTTCAGAACCGCCGCTTCGATCACGCGCCGCGCCTGTTCGGTCACTGCCATTCGCTGTCCTTTCAGCGCCCGCCCTCGATCGGTGGAGCGCCATCGTTCAATCGATATGCCTTGTGGGGAAACCGCCAGGCGCGGTGGGGAGCCAGGTCTGCCCCCAGCCTCAGCGATGCCCCTTCTCCTTGCGCACCGGCGTGACGCCGTCGACATAGCCCACGTCCCATGGCGCCTCGTCGAAAATCCAGGGCTGCAGGTTGTGCATGAAGGTCATGGTGCCGAAAGCGGCATCCCAGGTGCGCGGGACCCAGCTGTCGTCCAGCATGTCGCTGTCGCAGCCATATTCCGCCTCGCCGCCTGCAGGGCATGGAAGATAGAGGAAAATGGCGCTGGCGATGCGATGACGCCCGAGGCCCCAGGTCGATTTCTGCCAACCCCGACGCTCCATGAGGTTGGCGCCGATCATCACCTCGTCGATGTCCTCGACGCCGAAGTTGGCATGATTGAAGCGAACCTTCCCGTCCAATCCTGGAAATGGCAGGTCGGACTTCAGCCAATAGATCGAATGGTGATCCTTCGTGCCGGGCGCGCGGGCGAAGATCCCGAATCCCCGCTGGATGTCGGACAGGCGGAATTGCAGCACGTCGCGATACCACTGCCAGCTGGCCTGGGGATCCGGCACCTGATAGACGACGTGCTGGATCGTCTTCGGGCTGGCTTTCAGCTTCCACTTGCGCAGCTGGTTGAGGCGATGGATCGACCCGAGGCTGTTCACCGGATCGGGCGCGCCAAACACCGTCCGCTTCGGATAGACGCGGATCCCGGCTGCAATACCGTCACAGTCTAGGAAATGCGCCGTGCCTTCGTCGTCGATGGAAACCTCGGTCACTTCGCGCAAGCGGGCGACCACCCGGTCATGGTGCTTCTGATCGGGAACGCCCCAGATCACTTTCTGGACACCGTAGCCGACAAGCCGCTGCCCCTCGGTAACCGCATCCGCCAGCGGCCGGATGACGACGCTGGAGCCTTCCTCCAGTTCGAACAGGGCGGCCTTCGCGTCGGCGGTCACCAGGGGCAGGCCGAAGTCGGTGAAATAGCGGGTGCAAAGGGGCACGTCCTCCACACCGTAGATGATCGTCTCGATCCCGTTGATGCCAGACAATTCGCCTCTCCCGAAGTCCTGTTGATCGCTTCAATAGTCCGCAGCCAGGGCATGGCTGGCCGCGCCCATCAATTCGCCGAGCCGGGCGGCCGGCCCGCGTGCGAGCTGGTGGGCTCCGATGGCCAGGCTGCTCTCCACCACGATCCGGCAGCGCTCGTAGCGGCGCGCGGTGAAGGCCGCGAGCGCGGACGGTACATCGCTTCCGGAGCGCTCCAGTTCCTCGCCCAGCACCATCGCGTCCTCCACCGCCGATCCGGCGCCGGAGGCCAGGTGCGGCGTGGTGGCGTGGGCGGCGTCGCCGATCAGCACCACACGCCCGCTGTGCCAGGGGGCCGGCTGGAGCGCGGCTTCCAGCGGGCGATAGACGATGGAACTGGACTGGCTCACGGAGTCGCGGATGGCGGCAACGGCGCCGCCGAAATCGGCCAGCAGCGCGCGGACCATGGCCGGCTGTTCGGCCGGCTCGATCCATTTGCGGTCGGGATCGGGGTTGAGGATGAACAGATAGACCTCGTCCCTGGACACCGCATTGATGCCGACCAGATTCTCATGCCCGACATAGAATTGCGTGCGGGTGAACCCCTCCGGCCGCTTGGCCACGATGCGCCAGCTGCCTTGCCCGTTCGGCGTCGGCGTCACCGCGTTGGCGAACAGCATGGACCGGGTCTTCGAATAAATTCCGTCCGCCGCCACCGCCAGATCGAAGGACTGGGTCGTTCCATCGGTGAAGGTCACCTCAACCCGGTCGGGCTGGTTGACGATCCGCTCGGCGCCGACGCCCAGCACGACATCCACGCCCAGTCGGCGGACCTCGCTGGACATGATCTTGTGAAGAACCGGCCGCATGATCCCGCCCGCCGCCGGCAGCCCCGGTTCAAGCTCCGGATCGTCGAACCGATGGATCGGCGCACCGCTGTAGTGAAAGAGCTCATGCCCGATCACGCAAGCGCCATGCTCCACGATCCTGTCGAACAGGCCAAGCCGGCGAAACGCGCGGAATGTGGGGGCGGTGACGGTGATGCCGGCGCCGTAGACACGCCATTGGGGATCGATGTCGATCAATTTGACGGTGTGGCCAAGCTGGCGAAGACGAACAGCCGTCGCCATTCCGCCGATACCGCCGCCGATGATGAGTACTGAGCTCAATGACGTTTCTCCCGTTGAACTTTTCCCAAAGCGTCATGCGAATAAAATCAATCGCTTGACACTTCGGCTCTTTGTTTGACGATCGGATTCGCCCGTCGAAGCCCACTGGATTTCAGGTAATCCGGTCCGTTTGCAGCCCCAGCAACCGGGCGGCGTTCAGCCCGAGGATGCGATCACGAATCTGCGGCTCCAAGTCGGCATGGAAGGCCAGCGGGTCCGGCTCGGCCATGTCGAAGGGATAGTCCGTGCCCAGGCACAGCCGTTCC
The DNA here is from genome assembly GCF_001639105.2 of Azospirillum humicireducens. NCBI lineage: Bacteria > Pseudomonadati > Pseudomonadota > Alphaproteobacteria > Rhodospirillales > Azospirillaceae > Azospirillum > Azospirillum humicireducens. The sequence continues at coordinate 26,815 of NZ_CP028904.1, read as the reverse complement.
GGTCCATGCACGCGCAGCAGCGCATCGAGCTGGCTCCGGTCGAACACGAGCGTATCCAGCCAGACCTGACGGAGATAATGCGAAGGTTCGTGCGCGATGTGGGTCCGGCATTCCGGCCGCACCCGCCAAGCGTGATCCATCCTTCCCCAATAGCTCGGCAGATATCCACCGCCATGGGCCACGCAAAGCTTGAGACCGGGATGGCTGTCGAGCACGCCGCCGAAGATCAGGTGGGAGAGCGCGATGGTTGCTTCCAGCGGATTCCCGATGATGTTGTTGAGGTAGTATTCCGTCAGCCTCTCGCCATGCGTGAAGCCAAGCGGATGCAGGAAGACGAGAACGCCAAGCTCCTCGGCCGCCGCGAAGAAGGGACGAAATTCAGGATCGGCGAGTTCCCGTCCGTTCACGTTCGAATTGATCTCCACCCCGCGAAAGCCCAGCTCCGTCACGCAACGGCGCATTTCGGCAATCGCCATCCCGGTGTTCTGCAAAGGCACGTTGCCGAGCGCCACGAACCGGTCCGGGTGCGCTGACACGGCCTCCGCCAAGCCATCATTGACCATCCGGCTGAGTTCACGGCCCAGTTCCGGCGGCGTGAAGTAGAAATACTGGCCCGGCGAGGGACTGATCGCCTGGACATCGATGCCCAGGCGGTCCATATCCGCCAGCCGCTCCTCCGTGCCGTGCAGGCGGGAGGCGATGGCGGCAAACATGCTGCCGTTCACCGCCTGCGATGCGGAAGAGGTGAACGGCATCGCGGCCGGGGCGTTGGGAAGAACCTCCCGCAGGCGTGCGTCGGCCCGCCGGACGGCAAGATGGCAGTGAATATCGACGACCAGCGACTGGCCGTCGCGACGCACGATGGGGTGGTCGCCCTCATGGGCGCAGCGGTGAAAACTGCCTGTCATGGCCATCCCCGGCAGTCTGGTTTCGGTCCGCTGAGGCTAGCCGCCGCCCGCCGCAGCGGGAACGCGTTTCTTCGGATAGAACCTATCGGTAAGACTGATTGCTTTTTCCAACACCAATTGGTCAACTTGAACTGTTCGCGGCCATCGCAGGGGAATGACGTGCGTTTTGACGGGCTGGACCTCAATCTCCTTGTCGTGTTCGACGCCCTGATCGAGGAAAGCTCGGTTTCCGGAGCCGCAAGGCGGTTGAACATGAGCCAGTCGGCCATGAGTGGTTCGCTGGCACGTCTTCGTCAGTTCTTCGGCGACGACCTGCTGGTGCAGGTGGGGAACAAAATGATGCCCACTGAGACCGGCCTCGAATTGGCCGGCCGGGTGCGCGAAGTCCTGACCCTGGTCCGCGCGACGATCACCACACCAATCGAGTTCAACCCTGCGACGGTGGAACGGCAGTTCCACATTGTGGTTTCGGACTATGTATACGACGTGATGCTGGCCGAAGTTCTGCGGAACATAAGAAAGGTTGCGCCGAGGCTGACATTCGATCTCGCCACGCCGACAGCCCAACATGCGGAGTGCTTCCAGCGTGGTGAAGTCGATCTGTTCATTACGATTGAGGATTATCTGTTCGCCGATCACCCGGCCCGCTTCCTGTTCGAAGACCGGCTTTCAGTGATAGCGTGGAACGGGGCGCCGGCGCGCAACGGCACTCTGACGATGCAGGAGTTTCTTGAACGCCCCTGTGTGGACATCCGCTTCGGCCCGGGGCGTGCCCCTTCCTTCGTTCAGCGACTGATCAGGGGTACCGACCTCAAGGTGAACGTCGAAGTCAGGGTCGACAATTTCAATTCGGTGCTCGCCTCGGTCATCGAAACCGATCGTCTCGCGCTGCTCAACGGTCTACACGCCCTTCATTTCAGCCGGTTGTACCCGCTTGCCGTCTACCCGCTGCCGATGCCTGCACCGCTCATCCGCGAGCATGTGCAATGGCATTCGAAGCGCCGGAGCGACGCTGGGGTTCAGTGGCTCAAGGACAGGATCGTCGAGGGTGCGCACCGACATATCGCAGCAGGCACATAAGCCTCCTCCGAAATGGCAGCAAGCCCGGCGACCGGGCATGCACCGGGTCGGTGGACACGGGTTTACGCGGATCTTGGCTCAGCCTGTTATGGGCTGACCTATCCGATGGCCGAGATGGTCCCGCCCATTCGCCGCTGGCTTCCGCCACATCGCCGCTGGGGGTGGGCGTCACTTCCCAGGGCATCGGCATGAACGCCCGTGGGCAAGGCTCCACACGAACCCGTCATGCGCAGCGCGCGACCGCATGGTCGCCGGCGGGGTGAAGCCCCCCAATCCGAGTGAACCACAGGAGCGCAACCGGCCATCCATCCGTCCAGACGATATGACGCATCGGCAGGAAAGATTTCACGCATCGCAAACAGATTTGTAGACTGATGATGGAACGGCCGCACAAGATGGCCGCCGGATTTGAAAGTTCGGCATCGCTGCCGCTTTCCACCAACAATCATAAATTCAACCGCCATGGCCGCCGCTGCCGGCCGTGCGGGACCGCGTCCTTGGGAGGGTGCATGATGTCCGATGCCTTGGTGCAGGTGGTGCCGTCGCGCGCCGCCACCGCACAATCCGTGTCCTTGATTCTGCCGGTCATCCTGCCGGTGATGGCGGCGGTTCTCGTCGCTCCGGTCATTCCCGACATCAGCCGGGCCTTCGCCGCCGATCCGAACGCCGGACTTCTGGTTCCGGTCGCCATCACGATCCCGGCGCTGATGCTGGCCCTGTTCTCACCGCTCGCCGGGTGGTTGGCCGACCGCTTCGGGCGCAAGCGCCTGCTGGTTGCCGCCCTGCTGGTCTATGCGGCCTGCGGCGTGGCGCCGATCTGGCTCGACCATCTGCCGGCGATCATCCTGGCCCGCGCGCTGCTGGGGATTTGCGAGGCGGCGGTGATGACCTGTTCGACCACGCTGATCTGCGATCACAACCAGGGCCGCGAGCGGGAACGCTGGCTGGCGATGCAGTCGGTGGTGGCCTCGCTGTCGGCGATTCCGCTGATCGCCGTGGGTGGCCTGCTCGGCGAGCAGGGCTGGCGCACGCCTTTCGCGATCTACGGGCTGGCGGCCTTCCTCGCGCCGGTCATCCTGTTCCTGGTTGAAGAGGCGCCGAAGGAGCTTCACAAGACGGTGGAGACCGCGTCCGCCATTCCCTGGCGGCGCTTCGCCACCGTCAGCCTGCTGGTGCTGACGGCAAGCCTGCTGTTCTACATCGTGCCGATCCAGATGGGCTTTCTCCTGGCGATCCAGGGCATCGCCTCGCCGCAGATGATCGGGCTGGCGACCGCCACCGGCAGTCTCGCCATCCCCGTCGGCGCCCTGCTGTTCCGCCGCCTGTCGCGCAAATCCACGCCGCTGATGGCGGCGCTGGCCTTCGCCGGCATGGGGCTGGGGCTGCTGGCGATGGCGATGGCCGGCGATTTTCCAAGCATCGTCGCCGGTGCGGTTCTGCACGGCTTCGGCTGGGGCATCGCGCTGCCGCTGCTGCTGACGGTGGCGATGGCCGAACTGCCCTTCGATCTGCGCGGACGCGGCACCGGGCTGTTCATGGGGGCGGTGTTCATCGGCCAGTTCCTCAGCCCGCTGGTCGTGGCCGCCGTCGAGCATGCGTCCGGCGGACTGGTTCGCGCGATCGGGATCTTCGCCCTCTGCGGCCTTCTGCTTGCCGTGACCGCCACGCTGACCCTGCGCGGCACCCAAACCGGCCGATAAAGAGAAGCCGGCCAATAACACGAAAAGCCGGACCGAACCGCCCCCGATCCAGAGGGGCGGCACAAACCCCCGCATTCAAAAAAAGACAGGAAGGGAACGATGACTGTAATGGCGCACTCTCGTGAAAGCCGCATTTCCGGTGGAGTTTCCTCGCTGGCCCTCGCCGTTGCCGTGGCGGGATGGCTGGGCCTCGCCGCCAGCCCCGCCGAAGCGACGGAAGGGGGAACTTCGCAATATATCGGCGGTTCGGCGCAGTTCTACGGCGCCGGCATTCCGCCCTTCCCCGGCACTTATATATTGTCGCAAACGAACTTTTACGCAGCCAACCGTCTGAATGACGGCAACGGCAACAAGATCCCCATAGATTTTTCGCTGAAGACCTATTCCAACACCTTCCGTCTACTGCATGTCAGCGACATCAAGCTGGCGGGGGCGGACGTCTGGGGGCAGCTGGTGCTTCCCGTCGTCCATGGTGATCTCAGCATCATGGGCCGTGGCGACACCCAGACCTCCATCGCCGACGTGACCGGAACGGCCGGGCTGGTCTGGCACATGGACGGCCATTCCCTGGTCGTCGGCCTGGACATCGCCGCCCCCACCGGCCGCTACAAGAAGGAGAACATGTTCAACATCGGGGCCAACCACTGGGCGATCCAGCCGGTGTTGGGCTACAAGTATTTCGACCCGCAAGGGCTGGATCTCTCCCTGGTGCCCCGCGTCGTTTTCAACACCAAGAACACGGCGACCGACTACACGTCCGGCAACGAGCTGTATATCGATTACGCGGTCGGCTGGAATTTCGGCCCGACCAAGGTCGGTTTGGTCGGCTACGCCTATCAGCAGCTCACCGACGACAAGGGACGCGGCGTCGGTTCCGATGGCAACAAGGGCAAGGCCTTCGCCATCGGCCCGTCGCTGACCTACAGCTTCAGTCCCGGACTGCATGTCAGCGGATCCTGGCAGCGCGATCTGGTGGCCGAACATCGGACCCAGGGAAACAACCTGTGGTTCAATGTGGGCTTCAAGCTCTGACGGTCCCAACAAGGAAGCATCGTCATGACATCGCAGCATGAAGGGGCCGGCGGAAGCCCGCTGTTCCGCCTGGACGGTCGGGTGATGGTCGTCACCGGTGCCGGCCGGGGCATCGGGCTGGCGGTGGCGGAGCAGGCGGCCCTCGCCGGGGCGGCGGTCGTGCTGTCCAGCGAGGATGGGGCGGCCTGCGAATCCGCGGCGGCCGGGCTGCGCGGCCGGGGCCTGACGGCTCTGGCCGTGGCCTGCGACGTCCGCCGGCCGGAACAGCTGTCCGCCCTGCTGTCGGCCACGCTCGACCGCTTCGGCCGCCTCGACAGCCTGGTCGCCAATGCCGGCGTCACGCTGGAGGAGGGGCCGAGCGCCCGGGTGTCGGACGACGCCTACCGGACCATGATGACGATCAACCTGGACTCCACGGTCCGGCTCTGCACCATCGCCGCCCCCCTCATGGCGGAGGGTGGCGGTGGGTCCATCATCGTCATGTCCAGCCTCGCCGGTCTGCGCGGCAACCGCAATCTCGGCGTCTATGCGCTGACCAAGGCGGCCAACGCTCAGCTCGCCCGCAATCTGGCGGTGGAATGGGGGGCGGCGAACATCCGCGCCAACGCGGTGGCCCCCGGTCTGATCGACACCGCCTTCGCCGGGCCGCTGAAGGAGAAACCCGAGGCGCTGCGCCGCCGGCTCGACCGCACGCCGCTCGGCCGCATGGGGGCGCCGGAGGAGGTGGCCGGCGCCGTCCTATTCCTCGCCAGCCCGGCGGGCGCCTTCGTCACCGGGCAGACGCTCGTCGTCGATGGCGGTACGCTGATCGCCGATTGACCCACAGCCACCCTTTTAAGGACCAGCCATGTTCCAACTTCGCACCTACACGCTCGCCAGCGCCGAGGCGGCGGACCGCTACCTGTCCGTCCATTGGCCGCGCCATCTTGAAAGCCTGCCCGCCTTCGGCATCACCGTCCATGGCGTCTGGCGGTCGGTCGATCCCGACGCGCCGGCCCGTGTCCTCGCCCTGGTCTCCTTCGCGCCAGGGGCCGACATCGCCGCGGTGAACGCCGCCTATATGCAAAGCGACGCCTTCCGCGCCGACATGGACGGCTTCGACGTCAGCGCCATCCGTGCCGTCGAGGCGCAGCTGCTCGCCACTCTGCCCGGCCTGCCGCCGCTCTGATCCGGCCGGACCGATGCATCACGGACGACGAGCCTTCGCCGACGATGCATCGGTCCCACCGATGCAAGACATCGCAACAGACCATTGGTCAGCGGTTCGGCCAATGTGCAGTATGAAATAACAGTCCGGACAACGAACGATCTTCACCGACCTTTCCGACCGCCGCTTCCCGAATTCATCCCTGCTGATCCGTGCGCCGCCGTGCGCCACGCCCCCGGCTTGCCCGGACGGCGCCCCGGTCCCGGTTCCCGCATGGTCGCACGCCACCTGATCAAGAGGCTTCCATCATGGCCATCGTCGGCATCGATACCGTCCTGTACGGGGTCGAGGATCTCGATCTCAGCACCCGCTTCTTCGAGGATTTCGGCCTTCCGCTGCTGTCGCGCAGCGCGGAGGAGAGCGTCTTCCGCCTCGATGAGGGCTCAACCGTCCTGCTGCGTCCCTACGGCCATCCCAGCGTTCCGAAGGGAACCTACCAGGGCTATGGCGTCAAGGAGACCATCTGGGGCGTCGACAGCCAGGAGAGCTTCGACCGGCTGGTGCGCGACATCGGCAGCGACCGCGAGGTGACGGTCGGGCCGGACGGGGCGGCGCGTTTCCGCACCGACTGCGACCTGCCGGTCGGCCTGCGGGTCTTCAACCGCAAGAAGGTGGTCTACGCCCCCGATCCGCTGAACGCGCCGGGCCATGTCGGCCGCCTGAACCAGCACCGCAAATGGAAGCGGCGCGCCCGGCCGAAGACGCTGAACCATGTCGTCTTCGCGGTGGAGGATTACTGGAAGAGCTTCGCCTTCTTCCGCGACCGGTTGAAGTTCCGCCTGTCCGACCACCAGAAGCAGGTCGGCATCTACAGCCGCTGCGACGGCGCCAACGATCACCACAACATGTTCCTGGCCGATTGCAAGCTGCCGGGCATGCCGGGACACCCGGCCTTCCACCACTGCAATTTCGGTGTCGAGGACATCGACGAGGTGATGGTCGGATCCAACTACATGACGCGCCAGGGCTGGAAGCACGGCTTCCTCGGCACCGGCCGCCACCGCATCGCCTCGGCCCTGTTCTGCTACCTGCTGTGCCCGGCGGGCGGCGAGGCCGAATACGGCGCCGACAGCGACTATCTCGACGACAACTGGATCCCGCGCGAGTGGGAGTTCCGCTTCGGTACCGCGACCTGGATGCACTCGATGCCGCACTTCATGCAGGAAGAGGTGCCGTGGGACGTCGAGTTCTACAAGGAATTCCTGCCGCCGCGGAAATGACGCGGCGGAGCTGGACTCAAAAAGCCTGGAAAACAAGGAATGGGCCAAGGACCGGCGGCGAATCCGCCGGTCTCCGGAGGGAACGAAAAGCATGAAACCCGTCGAAAAGATCCTGGTGGTGGGTGGCGGCATCGGCGGACTGGGCGCGGCCATCGCGTTGCGCCGCCGCGGCTTCGCCGTCGATCTGGTTGAGGTGAAGCCGGACTGGACGGTCTACGGCGTCGGCATCATCGTGCAATGCAACGTGGTGCGCGCCATCGCCCAGCTCGGCATCCTCGACCATTTCCTCGATTCCGCCTTCAGCTTCGACAATGTCAGCATCTACCGCACCGATGGCGGGCGTATCGCCACCATTCCGGGGCACCGGCTGGCCGGTCCCGATTATCCGGCCAATGTCGGCGTATCGCGCCGCGCCCTGCACAATGTGCTGGTGGCGTCGGCGGCCGAGTTGGGCGCCTCGCTGCGTCTCGGCGTCACCGTCGAAACGCTGAATGACGATGGCGACGGGGTGGACATCCTGTTCACCGACGGCCGGCGCGAACGCTACGATCTGGTGATCGGCGCCGACGGACTGTTCTCCAAGGTGCGCGGCCTGCTGTGGGGCGACGCGGTGCGCCCGCGCTTCACCGGCCAATCGGTCTGGCGCTACAATTTCCGCCGCAGGCCGGAGGTCGACCATCTGATGTCCTTCACCGGGCCGGAGGCGAATGCCGGGCTGGTGCCGCTGACCGACGAGCTGATGTACATGTATGTGACCTCGGTCGAACCGGGCAATCCGCGCATGGAGACGGCGCAGCTGCCCGCCCTGATGCGGGAGCGGCTGGCCGGCTTCGGCGGCCTGATCGGCGAGCTGCGCGAGGAGATCACCGACCCCGAGGGCGTGGTCTACAAGCCGCTGGAGGTGGTCTTCACCCCGGAGCCGTGGCATCGCGGCCGTGTCGTGCTGATCGGCGACGCCGCCCACGCCACCACCCCGCATCTGGGCCAGGGCGCCGGCATGGCGATCGAGGATGTGCTGGTGCTGGCCGAGGAGCTGGAGCGCGGCGGACCGCTGGAGCGGGTCTTCGCCGCTTACATGGACCGCCGCCTGCCGCGCTGCAAATACATCGCCGAAACCTCGATCCAGATCGGCGAGTGGGAGATGAACAAGGTCGACATCGACCGCTCCCCCATCGTCCGGCAGATGCTGGAACTGACCGCCCAGCCGATCTGATCCCCGTTGCGACCGGCAGGAGGCCGGATGTCATGAAACTCGCCAGCTTGAAGAACGGGCGGCGCGACGGCCGGCTGGTCGTGGTGTCCCGCGACCTGACCCGCGCCATTGATGCCGCCCCCATCGCCGCCACCTTGCAGGATGCCGTCGAACGCTGGGCGGAGTGCGAGGAGCCGCTGCTGTCGCTGGCCGCCGCGCTGGAGGCCGGAACGGCGGATGGCGCCTTCGCCTTCGATCCGGCGCAGGCCCACGCGCCGCTGCCGCGGGGCTATCAATGGGTCGATGGGTCGGCCTTCCTCAACCATGGCCGGCTGTTGCAGCTTGCCTACAATCTGCCGCCGATCGAGGATGCCGCCACCATCCCGCTGATGTATCAGGGCGCCTCCGACGATCTCCTCGGCCCCCACGACGATCTGCCGCTGCCCGACGAGGCGCTGGGGATCGATTTCGAGGGTGAGTTCGCGGTGATGACGGACGATGTGCCGATGGGCTGCACCGCCGCCGAGGCCGCCGGCCATGTGAAGCTGGTCCTGCAACTGAACGACGTCAGCCTGCGCGCCCTCGGCCCGCGCGAGATGAAGACCGGCTTCGGCTTCCTCCAGACCAAGCCCTCGACCTCCTTCGCGCCGGTGGCGGTGACGCCGGACGAACTTGGCCGGGCCTGGAGCGACGGGCGGGTCCATCTGCCGCTGCGGGTGGACTGGAACGGAGAGTGGTTCGGCCATCCCAACGGCGGCGGGATGAATTTCAGCTTCTTCGAGCTGATCGCCCATGCCGCCCGCACCCGCCGGCTGCATGCCGGAACCATCGTCGGCTCCGGCACGGTGTCGAGCGCCGAGCCCGGCGCCGGATCCGCCTGCATCGCCGAGCGCCGCGCCATCGAAACCATCGAGCATGGTGCGCCGCGCACCGGCTTCATGCGCTTCGGCGACCGGGTGCGGATGGAGGCCAGGGGCGACGACGGCGGCCCCCTCTTCGGTGCGATCGACCAGCGCGTGATTGCCGCCGAGGCTCCGCAACAGGGTGCGGCGCGATGAAAATCCTCATCACCGGCGCCGGCGGTTTCGTCGGGCGGCGGCTGGTCGCCCGGCTGCTCGAAGAGGAAGCCTTGGCTGCGCCGATCGAGCGGATCGACCTGATCGACCTGGGCTTCAACGGGGTGCCGGAGAATGCCCGGCTGCGCCGCCATCACGGCAGCTTCGGTGACGACCAGACGCTGGACGCCGCACTCAAGGATGGCGGCGGGGACGTCGTGTTCCACCTCGCCAGCCTGGCCGGCGGAGCGGCGGAGGCCGATTACGAGGCCGGACGGCGGGTCAATCTCGACGCGACGCTCGCTCTGTTCGACCGTCTGGGACACCGCTCCGCAGGTGGACAAGCCGCGCCGGTCGTCGTCTTCGCCAGCAGCATCGCCGTCTATGGCGCGCCGCTGCCCTCGCCGGTGGATGACCGGACCCTGCCGCGCCCGGTGCTGAGCTATGGCGCCCACAAGCTGGCGGCGGAGCTGGTGTTGCAGGATCTCAGCCGCATCGGCCGCATCGACGGCCGGGCGCTGCGGCTGCCCGGCATCGTCGCCCGGCCGCGCGCCGCCTCCGCCGGGCTGCGCTCCGCCTTCATGAGCGAGCTGATGTGGGCGGCGGCGGCGGGCGAACCCTATGTCTGCCCGGTGTCGCCCCAGGCGGTCGCCTGGTGGATGTCGGCGGACTGCTGCGTCGACAATCTGCTGCATGCCGCGCGGCTCGACGGGCGGGCGTTGGAGGCGGGCCGCGTCTGGCCGCTGCCGGTCCTGCGCCTGACCATCGCGGAGGTGGTGGAGGCGCTGGCCCGCCGCTTCGGCGCCGGCTGCCGCGACCGCATCGCCTACGCCCCCGACGCCGGGCTGGAGGCCGTCTTCGGCAGCTTCCCGCCGCTGGTGGCGACGGCGGCGGAGCGGCTGGGATTTCGCCATGACGGATCGGCCGACGCGCTGGTCCGCAACGCGATGAAATGATCAAGAAGGGGATGGGGTATGTTCCGTTACTTCCCGACCAACTATGTCTGGAATCTGTCGGTCGATCTGGCGCTGGAGATGGGCGCCAAGATCGGCGAGATCGAGGAGATGTGCGCGCCGCTGCTCGACGTGTCGAAGCAGGGCGATGACGCCGGCACCCGCCTGTTCATGCAGTCCTGGGTCGCCATGGCCGACAAGCTCTGCGAACTGGCGGCGGAGGACGAGGCGCAGGGACGGCTGATGTCGGCTGGCGACAAGCTGAACCGCGCCGCCACCTACCTGATCACCGCGGAACGGATGCAGGGTCATGGCAGCGACGGCCGCGCCGCCCTCTACGCCCGCTTCCAGGAGGTGTTCCGCAAGGGAGTCCGGCTGGCGAAGGAGAATTGCGAGCGGGTCGAGATCCCCTATGGCGACGCCCACATCTCCGGCCTCTATGTCCGGGCAGAGGGCGTGGCAGAGGGCGTTGAGGGGCCGGCGCCGATCCTGGTGCAGGTCAACGGCCTCGACAGCACCAAGGAGATGAAATACCGCGTCGGCCTGCCGCGCATGCTGGCCAAGCGCGGCATCGCCTCCCTGATCATCGACCAGCCCGGCACCGGCGAGGCGCTGCGCCTGCACGGCATGACCGCCCGCTACGACAGCGAGGCCTGGGCGAGCCGGGTGGTCGACTGGCTGGAGGGCCGGGCCGACGTCGATCCCAAGCGCATCGGGCTGGAGGGCGTGTCGCTCGGCGGCTATTACTGCCCGCGCGCCGTCGCCTTCGAACCGCGCTTCGCCATGGGCGTGGTGTGGGGCGCCAACCACAATTGGGGCGAGGTGCAGAAGCGCCGGCTGGCCCGCGAGGGCGAACGCCCGGTGCCGCATTACTGGGACCATGTCCGCTGGGTCTGGGGCGCCCGCGACATGGACGAGTTCATGGCGATCGCCGAGAAGGTGACGCTCGACGGCGTGCTCGACCGCATCCGTGTGCCCTTCCTCGTCACCCATGGCGAGGCCGACAAGCAGATCCCGCTGGAGTACGCCCACCGCAGCTATGAGCAGCTGGTCAACAGCCCGAAGCGCGAGCTGAAGATCTTCACCCCGCGCGAGGGCGGCATCCAGCACAGCAGCTTCGACAACAGCGACAACGCCGCCAACTACATCGCCGACTGGGTGGCCGAGACCCTCGGCGGCCGCACGGCCTGAATGGGAGCGCAAGCGTGAGCCAGGAAGACAGCCCCTATCAGGGCCGCCGCATCGTCACCGGCCATGATGCCGCCGGCGCCTCCGTCGCGCTGGCGGTGGAAGCGCCGCCGCACAGCCGGACCCTGCCGGGTGCCCGCTTCTACGAGATCTGGGGCACCGGCCGCAGCCCGGCGCCGATCACCTCGGTCGAGGCGGAAGAACCGACCAGCGACCGCCCGGCCATCCACCCCCAAGAAGGCGGCAGCGCCATCCGCATCATCGACTTCCTCCCGGCCGGCGGCGGCGGGGTGCGCAGCCCGATGCACCGCACCAGCACGGTGGATTACGGCATCGTGCTGGAGGGCGAGATGGTGCTGATCCTGACCGACAGCGAGGTCACTCTGAGGGCCGGCGACGTGGTGGTCCAGCGCGGCACGGACCATGCGTGGGAAAACCGCTCCGACCGCATCGCCCGCATGGCCTTCGTGCTGCTGCACGGCGAGTTCAGCGAGGAGCTGCGCGCGAAGCTGCCCGACCTGCACCTGATGCCGTGATCGGGCGCGCCGGCCGGATCAGCCGTCCGGCCGTTCGGCGCAGGAGGCGAGCAGGTCGCGCATCCAGCGGTTGGCCGGATCTCTGTCCTGATACTGGTGCCATTGCAGATGCTCGGCCAGCCTGGGCATCGGCAACGGCAACGGCACCAGGCGGATTGGCAGGAAGCGGGCCTGCCGGTCTGCCAGCCGGCGGTGGGCCGTTACCACCCTCTGGGTGCCGATCACCAGCTGGATGGCGGAGTTGAAATCGTACGTCACGACCTCCAGCCGGCGGGCACGGCCACCGTTGGAGACGAACCATTCCTCGAAGGAGGGCATGCGCCTTGTGTTGCCGAACCGGGTGGTGATGTGTCCGAGCGCCAGATACTCCGCCTCGGTCAGGCTGTCGCCGACCAGCTCGTTGTCCTTCCAGACGACGCAGACGTAATCGTCCTCGAACAGCTGCCGCGACGGGTGGTCGGGCGACAGGTAGGGGTGCGGCATGATCAGGAAATCGGCCTCGCCGCGTTCCAGCAGATCGGTCGGCTGCGCATATTGCGACAGGAACTCGCAGGTGATGCCGGGGGCGAGCTTCGACAGCTTTGTGACGGCGGGAATGCCCAGCACCGCCAGCACATAGTCGGACGCAATGATGCGGAAATGGCGCTTGGCGCTGGCGGGATCGAAGTCCAGCCGGGTTTCCAGCGTCGCCTGGATGTCCAGCAGGATGGCGCGGATGCGGGGGCGCAGCAGCTCTGCCAGGGGGGTCGGCACCATCTTGCGCCGGACCGAAACCAGCAGCTCGTCGCCGAAATAGTCGCGCAGCCGGGCCAGCGCCCCGCTCATCGCCGACTGGCTGAGATGCAGCCGTTCGCCGGCGCGCGTGATGCTCTGTTCCTCCAGCAGGGCGTCGAGGGCGACCAGCAGGTTCAGATCCAAACGGTTGAAATTCATGCGGTCACTGCCGGCGCAATCGATAGGAACAGATCATCTGTATCGCCGATTGTCATGATCATGACAATCAATTTCTCAAGTGAAACCGGGTGGTTAGGCTCAGAAAATCACCCATGGGGAGGACCAGCCATGGCTCGCCGTCTGATCGATCTTTCCATTTATCTTGAAAACGATGTCTTTTCGGATCCCCCGGGCCTGCGCCCGACGATCGAATATGAGACGCATGACGAGTCAGTCGCGACCTTCGAGCGGCTGATCCCAGGCCTGAAGGGCGAGGATCTGCCGGATGGCAAGGCGGCGGCGGCGGAATGGGTGAGGCTGACCACCCACAACGGCACGCATCTCGATGCGCCCTACCATTTCCATCCGACGATGGACGCCAAGCTGGGCGAGCCGCGCCGGTCGATCACCATCGACGAGGTACCGCTGGACTGGTGTTTCCAACCCGGTGTGAAGCTGGATTTCCGCCACCTGCCCGACGGCCATGTCGTCACCGCGGCGGAGGTGGAGGCAGAACTCGCCCGCATCGGCCATACGCTGCAACCGCTGGAGATCGTGCTGGTCAACACCCGCGCCGGCTCGCGCTACGGCCATGATGACTTCATCAACGCCGGCTGCGGCATGGGCTATGAGGCGACGATGTACCTTCTCGAACGCGGTGTGCGGGTGACCGGCACCGATGGCTGGAGCTGGGACGCCCCCTTCTCCTACACCGCGAAGAAATATGTCGAGACCGGCGACAAGAGTCTGATCTGGGAAGGGCACAAGGCCGGGCGCGACATCGGCTATTGCCATCTGGAGAAGCTGCACAATCTGGAAGCCCTGCCGCCTTTCGGCTTCATGATGTCCTGCTTTCCCCACAAGATCCGCGGTGCATCTGCGGGTTGGACACGTGCTGTTGCGATCATCGGGGAATGATCGACGGCCTCTGACCCGAGACCCGAAAACTCCTCCAGGACTGGGTAGAGTCCGTCATCGAGAGAAGACGGACACACGAGACGCAGCCGGTTCAGCGAGGAGCAAATCATCGGCATCCTGAAGGAGCAGGAGGCCGGGCAGAAAACGGCGGACATGTACCGCCGGCACGGGGTCAGCGAGGCGACCTTCTGCACCTGGAAGACCAAGGGCTCTGTTGCAAAGTTGGCCGGCAGGCGGGAGATGATGGATATGGACATCACCGCCGACGCTGTGCGTCCTGGAGTTCGAGCTGTCGGCTGATGAACTGCACGGCCTCGGCCTCCAGTTCCGCCAGGGCCGGCCCATAGGTTGGCGCCTTGTCGGTGTTGATGGCCGTCGGCGTCTCCCACGCCTTCAGACCGTTCAGCGCCTTGGACAGGAAGCGCTTGGCGGCGGCGGTGTCGCGCGAGGGAGAGAGGGAGAAGTCGATGGTGTCGCCATGCTTGTCGACGGCCCGGTACAGGTAGGCCCACTTGCCGCCCACCTTGACGTAGGTCTCGTCGACCTGCCAGCTGGTTGATCGGGGGCAGTACCGCTGCCAGCGTGGCCGCGTCTCGATCTCCGGGGCGTCCTTCTGCACCCAGCGGTAGATCGTTGATTGATCGACGGCGACGCCGCGCTCGGCCGTCATCTGCTCGAGATCACGGCAGCTGACGCCGTACCGGCAGTCCCAGCGCACCCCACACAGCAGGATCTCACCCTCGAAGTGGCGCCCCGTGAAGCCCGACACGGATTGGCTCCCAACAGCATCCAGCCATTTCGCCGCCTTCCTGCCAACTTTGCAACAGAGCCCTCGGCCACACTGCCCTCCACTGCAATGTCAGACAAACACCGCATCCCGGCATACTCCGATGCCGAGGAAAGGGGAGCATGCACATCATCTCAGTCGATCCGTCCAGGGCTGGTGAAGGCATAGCCGGTGCCATAGATCACCTTGATCGGCGAGGGAAGATCGGTGGATTTGGCGATCTTGCGCCGCAGGCGGCTGACCACCGCGTCGAGGTGGCGATTGTCGAAGGTGGTATAGCGGCGGGCCATGGCGTGGACCAGGTCGTCGCGCAGGCAGGTCTCGTTGATGGTGTTCATCAGCACGGTCAGAAACGCCACCTCGGTGGCGGTCAGCTTCACCGCGCTGAGATCGGGAGCGATCAGGCTCCAGCTCGGCCGGTGGAGGACCCAGGGTCGGGGGGGGGACTGCTGCGTCCGGTGAGATGGTTCCTGGATCCGGCGGAGCAGGCTGTTGATCGCCGCCTCGATCTCCCGCAACGAGGTGTGCTTGACCATGTAGATGTCGGCACCGCTGTCATAGCCGCGCACCCGCTCGTCGGCTTCGCTGAGGGCGGTCAGCATGATGATCGCGCAGGTGCGCTCTGCGCGCAGCCGGCGCGCGATTTCCCGCCCGTCGCCGTCGGGCAGGCCGATGTCGAGGATCACCACGGCCGGATCCGGTCGCGTCGCCATCAGCTCCGCCATGGCGGCGGCGGACCCCGCCCCCTCCGCGGTGAAGCCCCGCATGCCGAGATACGTCACGAGATCGGCGCGCAGTGCCGGCTCATCCTCCACCACCAGAATCCAGCTCATGGTGCATCGACCTTTCGCGCACTGTCCATGGCGGCGTTCGGGCCGGGCAGCGGTAGCCTGACCGTGGCGACCGTTCCCGCGCCACCGTTCCTGCGGTCGCCCTTGGGGTCGCCCCCGGAGGCGACTTGGCGCCGGGCCAGCGTGAGCGTCCCGTTGTGATAGGCCAGGAGCCGGCGGCTGTTGTACAGCCCCAGGCCGGTGCCGGTCGCCGCGCGGGTGTTGGACGCGCGATAGAAACGGCTTCCGATCCGGCCCTTCTCCTCCTCGGGGATTCCGATGCCAGCGTCTGTCACCATCAGCAGAATGGCAGAGTCGATGCTCGACACCCGGACATCGACGACGCTGTCCGGCGGAGAATATTTGAGCGCGTTGTCCACGAGATTGATCATCACCGTCAGCAGCATGTCGGGATCGCCGCGGTAGATCAACGTGCCCGGATAGGGCTCGACCCGCAGCCGCGGGGCCATCCCCAACGCCTCGAAATGGCGGTCGACATCCTCCAGCATGGCGTTGACGTCGATGTCCTCGATCTGCAGCACCCCGCCATCCCGGCTGTCGATCACCAGGAACCGGTCGATGAGGGTGATCAGCCGGCTGACCGCATCGTCGATCCATCCCAGACGCTCGGTCACGCCGGCAGGGGGATTGGGCAGCATCAGGCCGGTCATCTCCGTTGCCCGCTTGATGATCGCCAGCGGGGTGCGGAATTCATGCCCGACCATGCGGATGAACTGTTCCTGATCCTTGCGCAGCGCCATCTCGGCCTCCAGGCTGGCGGACAGTTCCGCCTCCAGTTCGCGCCGCCGTTGGACTTCCTGGGCAAGGGCGTGGTTCTGCATCCTCAGATCGACGGCCAATCGGTTGCTGACCATGAACAGCATGCAGCCGAAATAGGCCATCAGGAACAGGTTCGCCTGCAGGAAGAACCAACCATCGCCGTTCGTCAGGACCGCCGTCTCGGCCGTGCCGCCGGATCGCAGGGTGACTCCCATCAGGTACACGCCGCTGATCGCCACGATGTATTCCACCAGAATGCCGATGGTGATCCAGCGCAACGCCCTCGGCTGGCTGCGGTCGCGCATCAGGGTCGCGCACATGAAGAGCATGACGACGGAGGTGTAGATCACCGCCGACAGGACGCGCGGGCCGAGATCGCTCGGGGTGAGAATGACCGCGGTGCTCCAGATCGCCGCGTGGAGACCGAACCACGCCACAGCGAGCCGGGGATAGCGCGGCTGTCCCAGAAAACGTGCCAGCGCGTCGGCGAGCATCAGAAGACCGGCCTTGATCAGCAGATTGTCGAGAATGACGCGCCAGGGCTCGGGGGGCGTTTCCCGCTGCATGAACAGGAAAAGGCCGATGGCGACCAGCAGCAGCCCGCCGGCGACGAACTTCAACGCGGCAAAGCGGCGCAAGGACAACCACATCAGTGTCCACACGACCGATTGCATCAGCGCGTTGAAGAACAGGACGGCGACGATTGTCTTGAGGTCGAACATCGGTGCGCTGCAACCTGGCTGATGCTGGAACGCTTTGTGTAGCGGATATCGCCACGACCGCGGCAGTGGAAAAGATCGCGGCTGCGCGGTCGGCGCGCCCTCAGTTGGACATCGCGGAGATCCGGGCGAAGGCGGCCGGAAATCCCTTGAGCGGAACCGGGATCCGAACCGCCTTGCCGCCATCCATGGTGACCGCGCCGACGGTCAGGGTCGCGGCTTTCTTCAAGCCGGCGATCGTGGCGGCGTCGAACGCCAGTGGGACGATGCACCCGATCGGCAGGCAAGTGGTGATCGGCCGACTCGGCCCCTTTGCATCATCTCCATAGGACAGGGTCACGCCCTTGGCCAGATCCAGACCGAACGGCATGATCAGGGTCGCCGTCGCCGTGCCGCCGGGAGCCGGCAGCACCTCGACGGTCAGCAGGCGCTGCCGGGACTCCCCGTCGAGCAAGGTCTGCATCATGAAACACCGGGGCGACGTCTCCTGGGCGACGCACGCGACCTCCCACCGGTCGTAGGTTTCACGCAGAGCGCTGGAGCCGCCGGGCAGGCCGGTCGCCGCCGCATGCCCGGCGATGGTGGCGACGATCGCCGGGACGGCGAGGACGCACCACCGGCGAGGTCCTTGAACACCCTTCCGTCCACGATGATGCCAGGGGCGGGTCATGGCGCGCTCCCCACCCGGATCGGGTTCGGGGCGACGACGAGGACGGGCTGCGCCGGTGTGGATGGAGCGTTGGACGGGGAACGAAACGCCCCGCCCCCGCCGGCGGGTGTGACCCCGTCACCGGCCGCCGTACCGCCGGGACTGTCCCCTTCACTCGCCGCGCGGGTGATGCGGATGAGCGTGCTCGCCGTCGGCGCGTCGGACGCGGGCGCGACCGGTGTGGTGCTCCCCCCGCCGTTCACGATGCTGTCCACCGTCAGCGCACCCGGCGCGTAGGTGATGGCGTAGTTGGCCGAGCTGAGGCCGGACGCGGTCAGCGTGTAGCGGCCGGGGTCCACGGCGCCCTGTGCGGTGCCGCCATAGGCCAGCGTCCCGCCGAGCACCGCCGCCGTCTCGCCATTGACGAAGCCGCTGTAGCTGACGCCGTTGCCGCCGCTGTAGGCCAGCCCGTCGTAAGTCTTCGTGGCGTTGCCCGCCATCACCGTCAGCGCCGCCCGATTGATGGTGAGGGTGCCCGGCGCATAGGAGATGGCGTAGTTGGCGGAGCTGAGACCGGACGCGGTCAGCGCGTAAATGCCGGCGTTCACCGCACCCTGTGCGGTGCCGCCATAGGCCAGCGTCCCGCCGAGCACCGCCGCGGTCTCGCCGTTGACGAAGCCGCTGTAGCTGACACCGTTACCACCGCTATAGGCCAGTCCGTCGTAGGTCTTCGTGGCGTTGCCCGCCATCACCGTCAGCGCCGCCCGATTGATGGTGAGGGTGCCCGGCGCATAGGAGATGGCGTAGTTGGCGGAGTTGAGGCCGGACGCGGTCAGCGTGTAGCGGCCGGCGTTCACTGCGCCCTGTGCGGTGCCGCCATAGGCCAGCGTTCCACCGAGCACCGCCGCGGTCTCGCCATTGACGAAGCCGCTGTAGCTGACACCGTTGCCACCGCTATAGGCCAGTCCGTCGTAGGTCTTGCTGGCGTTGTTGGCGGTCACCACCAGCGCCGCCTGATTGATGGTGAGGGTGCCCGGCACATAGGAGATGGCGTAGTTGGCGGAGTTGAGGCCGGACGCGGTCAGCGTGTAGGTGCCGGCGTTCACTGCGCCCTGTGCGGTGCCGCCATAGGCCAGCGTTCCACCGAGCACCGCCGCCGTCTCGCCATTGACGAAGCCGCTGTAGCTGACGCCGTTGCCGCCGCTGTAGGCCAACCCGTCGTAGGTCTTGCTGGCGTTGTTGGCGGTCACCGTCAATACCGTCAGCGCCGCCTGGTTCACTGTCAGCGTACCGGGCGCGTAGGTGATGGCGTAGTTGGCGGAACTGAGGCCGGACGCGGTCAGCGTGTAGGTGCCGGCGTTCACCGCGCCCTGTGCGGTGCCGCCATAGGCCAGCGTCCCGCCGAGCACCGCCGCCGTCTCGCCATTGACGAAGCCGCTGTAGCTGACGCCGTTGCCGCCGCTGTAGGCCAGCCCGTCGTAGGTCTTCGTGCCGTTGTTGGCGGTCACCGTCAGCGCCGTCTGGTTCACCGTCAGCGCGCCGGGCGCGTAGGCGATGGCGTAGTTGGCGGAGCTGAGGCCGGACGCGGTCAGCGTGTAGGTGCCGGCGTTCACCGCACCCTGGGCGGTGCCGCCATAGGCCAGCGTCCCGCCGAGCACCGCCGCCGTCTCGCCATTGACGAAGCCGCTGTAGCTGACGCCGTTGCCGCCGCTGTAGGCCAGCCCGTCGTAGGTCTTGCTGGCGTTGTTGGCGGTCACGGTCAACGCCGCCTGGTTCACCGTCAGCGTGCCGGGCGCGAAGGTAATGTCATAACCGAGTTGGCTGGAATAGAGCCCGCCAAGCGTCAATGAACCGCCGGAATAGGTGCCGGCATTGGTGCTGTTGGCGACATAACGCGCCGTGCCGCTGACCAAAGCGGTGGTATAGCCCCCCGGCGCATAGGTCAGCGTGCCGACGCTGGTGGTGCTGGCGCTGCCGTCGTAGGTTTTCGTGCCGCTGCCACCGGTCACCGTCAGGCTGGTCAGGAAGCCACGCAGCAGCGGCGCCGTATAGCCGTCGTAGACCCGCCACGTCGTTGCGGTGCCGCCCTGATCGTCGGCGCTCCAGCCGGCGGCGGTGAAGTTCGACAGCGTCTTCATGCCGGCGGCATCAAGCCCGGTGACCCCGGCGACCGTCCCGGAACCGACGCCGACGCCAAGGCCGGAACTGGCCGTGTTCCAGAAGCTGCCGCTGGCCGTCCCGCCGGTCAGTTGTCCGATCAGACCGCCGATGTTGGTCCCCGATCCGCTGGTGGTCGCCGAACCGGTTGCGTAACTGTTGGTGACCGTGGCGGTGCCGCTGTTCAAGCCGACCAGACCGCCGATGCTGTCCGAAGTGCCGCCGGTGCCGCTCACCGCCCCGGTGGCATAGGAATTTTGAATGCTGCCGGCGCCGTCGTTGGCCCCGGCCAGCCCACCCAGGTTGGAGCCGCCCGCACTGACCGACCCGGTGGCGAAGGACGTACCGATGGTGCCGCCGTTATTCTCCCCCACCAGATTGCCGACGTAGGAGCCGGCGGCACTCCCTGTAACGGTGCCGGTGCTGTAACTTCCCGAAATCACCCCCTGGTTCCGTCCGGCCAGCATGCCGACATAGCTTCGCCCGGAAACCGTCCCCGACAGGCGCGCGTTGTTGACGGTGCCGCCAGCGCCGATGACGCCGAACAGACCCACGTAATCGGTGGTCGGTCGGGCGATCGTCAGCCCCGAAATGGCGTATCCCTGCCCGTCGAAGGCACCGGTGAAAGCGGTCGTGCCGTCGCCGGCCGGAACGAAACCGGCCGCGGAATTCCAACTGGCCGTTCCACTGGCGTCAATGTCATTGCCAAGCTTGAAGCTCTTGGTCGCCAGCGCCGTCGATGCCATCCCCTGCAAACCGTAAGCGTCGGCGATCGTGTAAGGGGTCGCCGCCGAGCCATCGCCGCTTTTGGCGCGGATGAAGCTGGCGCTGGTGGTCAGGCGGAAATCGGTGGCGCTGAAGCTGGGCAGGGAGGAGGCGATCTGGCTCCAGGTGCCGCCGGTCAGCGAGAACGTCCCGACGCTCAAGCTGCTGCTGGAAGTCGCCGTCCCGCCCGCGGAAATATTGAGACGCCCAGACGTCCCACTGACCGTATTGCCCAGGGTGATATTGCCGCTGCTGGTCGTGGCCAACGTCAGGGTCGAGGCATCGCTCCACGATAGCGGGCTGTTCACCGACAAGGCGCCGGCTGCGGACAGCCCGACCGTGCCACTCACCCCAAAGGTGCCGCCGCTGGTCAGCGACAGCAGCCCCGCCGAGCCCAGCGCGGTGTTGAGGGAATAGCCGGATGAAGCGTCAAGATAGACGCCGTATCCCGCCGCGGTGGTCAGAGTGCCGAAAGTGCTGGAAGACAAAAATGACGACAGATCGGTATCGCTATACGACCCCATGGTGGTGGTATAGGCGGTTCTGGTGGCGCTCAGGCTGCTCTCACCGGTCACCAGATGGATAGAGGAGCCATAGATATTGAGACCGGTCACGCCGGTCGCCGCCACCGTGTCGCCGAAGGCCGCCGCTTTGGTCGCTTGACCATCGAGATAGGCCAGCGCGCCATTGGTGTTGATCGAGCCGGACGGCTTGAGGATGTAGTAATAGCCGTTGGCCCCGGTGATGGCGGAACCGAGCGAGGCGCCGTTGGAGATGGCGGTGACCGTAGCGCCGGCCAGCGCGCTGGCGCCGGCGTCGCTGTACGCCCTTCCCGATACCGCGACCGGCGTCGTGCTGTATTGCCATTTGAAATAGGGGTAAAGGTTGGTTCCCGTCCCCCAGATCGCGGATGAAAAACCGGTGGGCAGGCTACCCTGCAATAGGGCCGTCGTTCTGGTCGTCCCTGGGCCAACGCCTGTTCCCGAGGTCTGGGTGTCCCAGTAGCTTTCGGTGACAGTTCCGGTGCCGCCTGAAGTGAGTCCGCCCTTATTTCCAGGCCCAGAGACCCTGGCAGTAGAATAGGCGTGACTTATTGTCCCGCCATACATGGCGCCAACGAGGCCACCGATCCAATTCGCGCCGCTGACCGAGCCGGTGGCGTAGGAATCGGAAATGGTCCCCGAAGAAAGAAGGCCGCCGACCAAGCCCCCAACCACTGAACCGGTGGTGGTCACCGCCCCGCCGAAGGAGGACAGAGAGATCGCGCCATCGTTTATCCCGACCAGACCACCGATGAAATTGCCGGTGCCCGAGACCGAGGCGGTCGAATAGCTGCGCGTCACCGTACCCGTCGATGGAATACTGCCGACCAGCGAACCGCTGCTGTCACTGGCCGTGATGCTGCCGCCGACGAGACCGACATCGGAAACCGCCCCCGTCAAGACGCCGAACAATCCGACTTCCTGAGTCGAACCGCGGTTGATGGTCAGCCCGGCGATGGTATGGCTCTGGCCGTTGAAACTGCCCGAAAAGTCCCCGACCGGCTTGAAGCCCGATGAACCCCAGACGTCGCCGTAATAGCCGCCGCTGGCGGTAAACGCCGGCGTCATCGACAGGTTGGCGCCCAGCTTGTAGCTGGCGGTCAGATCCTGCTGCATCAATTGCAGGGCGTGCGGCGTAAAGATAACGGTCGAATATTCGCTGCGCAGCATCGGCCGCGTCTCGCCGGCCAGCGTCACCCAGGTGTTGGTAAAGTCGAAACCGCTGTAGGTGGCTTCGGTATAGGCGTTGGCGTTGGTGATGCTGGTGCCGGCGGCGCTGCTGCTCTGCCCGGTGGAATCGGCATCCCAATAGGCGTTGGTGGCATTGACGGTGGTGCCAACCCCTGTGACGCTGCCAACCAAGCCACCCGCCGCCGTGGGAGCGGAGACCGCACCGCTGGCATAGACATTGGTGAGCGTGAGGGTTGAACCATCGGTGCTGACCTCGCCGATCAAGCCGCCGGCTTTGGTCGAAGCACTTACCACACCGGTCGCATAGGAATCGCTGACGGTAACACCGTAATAGCCGTTTCCGATCAGCCCGCCGGCCGTGTTGGACGTCGCTGTTACCGATGCAGTCGACGATGATCCGGTCATCGTTGAATCGCTGAACCAGCCGGCAATCCCGCCCACCTCCTGATAGCCACTGACCGAGCCGGTGACATGGAGGTTCGTCAGAGACGTGTTAGACGACCATCCCACCACGGCGCCCACCCGCGCAGTGCCGGTAATCGACACGTTGGATAGGGTGAAGTCCCGCAAGGTCGCGCCCAGGGTAAAGCCGAACAGACCTGACTTGTTACCCAACAGATAACTATTCATGGTCAGGCGGTCGATCGCATGGCCCAGGCCGGCCAGCGTCCCGCTGAAAGGGACAGCGTCCGTACCGATCGAGGTAAAGCCGACTCCGGAATTCCATGAACTGGTGGCGGCGGCGTCGATGTCTTCAGCCAGGGCGTAATTCCCGCTGCCGCTGATGCTCTGCAACGCCGTCACGTCGTGAACCAGCGTGTAGGCGGTACCGCCCAGGCTGAGCGCGGCGCTCGCCCCCGACAGGGTGACGCGGGCGCCGCCGCCGAGGATGTAGTTACCACCATAGGTCAGGCTCAGGCCGGCGCTGGTTCCGGTCGCCGTGATGTCCTTGTTGATGGCGATGCTGCCCGCCGCGTCGAGGGTCAGGGTGGTGTTGGCGCTCCAGCTGATCGGCGCCGCAACCGTGATGTTTCCGGCTTGGCTGCCGCTTGATCCGGTCGAAACGGTCACCCCGGTGGACGCCAGGGCGTTGGTCAGGGTGGTGACGTTGATCACCGTGTCGTCGGCGGTGGCGGTGAAGCCGGCCCCGCTGTCCGCCGCCGTGGAGATGGTCACGTTGTAGGGGTCGATCAGCCAGTTGCCGGTCTTGCCCTTGGCCGCCAGTGTCGTCACCTTGGCCGATGGGGCCACCGTCACCTTGGCGGCGGAGGTTTCCACCGCCCCGCCATTGCCGCCGGACGGGGCCGATGCGTCGATGGTTCCGGCGACCTTGACCTCGCCGCCCTTCATCCCGGCCAGCAGCGCCACCTTGCCGGCCCGCGACCCCAGGGTCTGCGCCTCGACGGTGCCGGTATTGGACACCACGGAGGACACCGCCTCGCTGGCGCCCTTCGCCGTCATCACCACCTGTCCGCCGCTGGCGGAAATCAGGCCGCCGTTTTCCACCAGCGCCGCCGTGGTGGCACCGTCAACCTCAATCTTCAGGTGGCCGTTCGCCCCGGCATCCAGCGTCACCTTGGCGCCGGCCGCCAGCACCGCGTTGCCGTTGCGGGCGTTGATGGTTCCCTGGTTCGACACGGTGCCGCCGATCAGCACGACGGCACCGCCGTCGCCGGCATTGATCGTGCCCTGATTGATCACCGAGCCGGTGGCGCCGTTGCTGGTGAACACCTCCCGCCCGGCCATGAAGTCGTTGTCGGCGATATCGGCGGTCGAGGCGACCAGCCCGCCGACATCGACCCGCGCGGTTTTCGTGAACAGCACGCCGTTGGGGTTGACGACATAGACCTTGCCGTTGCCCGACAGCTTGCCGGCGATCACGCTGCCCGCTCCCGCGGTCACCCGGTTCAAGGTCACCGACGAAGAGTCGGGCTGCTTGAAGGTGACGCTGGCGTCCGATCCGACATCGAAGCTTTTCCAGTTGACGATGCCGCGCGCCGACTGCTGCGTCACCGTCATGCTGGAGCCGTTGGCGCCGATGCTCACCGACCCGGCGACCACCTGCCCGCCGGTTGGCAGAGCGGTCGTGGCGGGCTCCGCCCGCGCTGGGCCGGTGGATGCGATCAGAGCGGCAACCGCGACGGCGCCGACTGTCCATCCGCCTCCCTTCGCTGTCTCAGGTGCGACAACCCATCGCCCCTTGGCGCGGTTCCAGATCAGCCGGAAGGCCCGGTTCATGCCGCCGTGATCATACATCGTCGCCTCACACCTAGAACATCGTGGTGACGGAGAACCAGACCCAGGGACCGGTCCGGCTTCCATCCTGGTTGTAGCCTGAGGTGGCCGCCCCCTGGTTCGCCCCGACCGGCACCGCGGCGGTCAGGGCGATGCCGAGGCGCCCCGACACCGCATAGGAAGCGCCGACGCCGGCACCGAACAGCGGGTAGCTGTTGGGGACGTCGCTGCCCGCGTCCCAGCCGTCCCATCGGTCGGCATGCTGGCGGATCACGCCGGCGTCCACGAAACCGAACAGGTCGAGGCCGGAGGCCCAGCCCTCGGTGAACGGCCGGTGCAGTTCCAGGGTGGCGAGGAGACCGCTGTCCCCCGACGCCTCGTTGACCGGATAGGCCCGGACCCCACCCGGACCGCCCAGGGCGAACTGCTCGGAGCTGTCGAGATTGCCGCCGGACCATTGGCCGGCGATGCGGGCGCGGAGAAACATGTCGGTTGTGAGCGCCTGATCGCGCTGGACCTCGAAGGAGAGCTTGGTGAACCGGCCGTCGCTGCGGCTCGACTGCGCATCCAAGGCAAGGTCGGCGGCCAGCCGCGACAGATCCAGGACGCCGCTGGTCAGCACGAACTGATAGCTGCTCAGACCACCGCCGCCCCAGCCGTCCGACCGGTCGCCCACCAGTGCCAGGCTGCCCTTGTTCATCCGCTTGCGGTGGAGGGGTTCGCCGAGGATGTCGTCGTCGAAGCGGCCATGCTCGTAGGAGGCGCGCAGCCGCAGCGTCTCCGCCGACCTGCGGATCAGCGGAAAGGAGACGGAGGCACCCTGCGTGATCGCGATTCCGTGCCCATCGGTATCCTCGTATGGGCCGCCGAGCCGGTAGCGAAGCGCCGTCATCAGCAGCCCGGCCTGCCAGCCGTCCGGCCCCAGCGGGACGCTCCACCCCGCCTGGCCATAGGTCAACCGGGTCGATGCGATCGTCTTGACCGCCAGCTGGTCGCCGTACCCGGTCAGGCCGTTCAGCGACAGCCCCGCGTTGGTGCGGTGGCGGCTGGTGCTCCGCGTGCCGGCGTTGTCGGCGCCGATCTGGGCCGTGGCGACCGGCGCGTCGCGGACGGTAAGCTCCAGATCGCTGGTGCCCGGCGCGGCCCCGGCTTTCAGGGTACCGTCCGCGTTGACACCCGGCAGGTCGTTGGCCAGCAGAAGACCGCGCTCGAGATCCGCCAGGGAATAGGGTTCCCCCGGCTTCAAGCGGGCGGCGACCACGGATTCGACGAAGGCCCCATCGGTGCGGGTCGACTCGTCCTGCCGGATCACCCGCCCGAAGCGCCCTTCGACCACCCGGATGCGCACGATGCCGTCGATGACATCCTGGGCCGGAAGGAAGGCGCGGGCGAAATAGCCGCGATCGCGGTAGGCGTCGGCGATGCTCCGCGCTGCGTCCTGGAGATCGCGCAGGCTTTGCTCCTTGCCGACACGCCCGCGCAGGAGTGTTTGAAGCTCGGCCTGCGGGATCAGCGTCGCACCTTCGATTACAAAGCCTTTCACCAGCAGGCGGGGGCCGGTGTCCGGCGCCTCCTCCGGTACGGCCGGTGCCGCCGGCGGCCGCTGCGGGGCGAGGTCGGGCACGCCGTCCCGCAGCATCCGCTGTAGGGAGCCGGCGTTGGGCAGCGTCTGCCCCATGGCCGGAACCATCGGCAAGACGACGCCCGCGACCGAAAAGATCAGCGCAAGAGCGTGGGTGGCTGCAGTTCTTTCCGGCATTTTCATCAATAATCCTTTGCACCCACCGAACCGACCGTCATTTTGGATCCAGTTTGATTGAGTACTTCTAAAATCACGTCTGATTTCCTGAAAGAACATCTTCCATATTTCTGATTCTTATATACTTCATCTGCAATCAGACGGGCTCAACCCATCAAGTATGATCGAATCTGACCAATTCTGATCATCGAGTGTCTTCCGATTTGGGGAAGGCAGGAGACGCGGTTGGGCGTTGTGGGGTTGTGGAGAGTGCGGTTCAGTCCGCTCGTTCGACACAGCAGCGAACCGGGCCTAGCAGGGCGCGGAAAACGAACATATTCTGGCCTTTTTCCCACGCTTAGGCTTGAGAATGGAGGTTCTGAAGCCCGTTTTTATCAGAATTGAGCGTCTTTTCGCGCTCCTCGGCTCCCGGAACCGCCATTCAGGCGGATTCAGGGCGTGATTATGCCGCCGCCAGCAGCTTGGGCAGGGGTTCAAGG